>JAYEOD010000128.1:0-4199 GCA_034722575.1 Bacteroidota bacterium
TTTCTTGCAAGGTTTATTCTATAAACATAAAATTTCTCCGGAATTATTCAAATGATAATATTTATATCACACCACCAACTTCTTTAAACTTTTCAACGAAAGCTGCTATCTTTTGAAAAACACTTTGTTTTTTTATCAAATATTGAGGGTTTAAAGGACTCATTTTAGGTAAAATCGAATTAAGTTCTGTTCCGTTTTCACTGGCATATTCACGCTTTAAAGAGCTGGTAATATAGCGTTTGGCGGCTTCTTCGTTTAGGTTTTCATCTTTTATCAGATGGGTAGCCTCTTCTTTTTGTTTGTTCTGCGCAAAACTAAAGAACGCTTCAATAATACTAGCTTTATCTTTTATAGTGTCAAGGTCAGTGCTATTAATAAAATCGACCACTAAACTCTCTTTTGCTCTATTACCTATACTGGCACGAATCACACGACGAATTTCCTCTATTAAGTCCGCTTTGTTTTTAGTCTTTTTATTGTGTTCAAAAACAAGTTCAAGAATATAGTCTAAGTTTATTTCTTGCGATTTGAGCAAGTCAACCTCAAATACTACATCGTCCCAATCAATACCCGATTCTTCGGCTTCTTTACCGCTTTTCTCACGGCGTAGCCAATCACGAATATCATTGTAAGTTGAGCGATAATCTTGAACGGTGCGTTCGGCAGGCATTTCAATCTCCTTCATTGCTGCAATTTCTTCGTCTGCTATAAAGTTAGCTTCTTTAAAATCTTCTACTGCTTCTTTATCTTTTAAATCAATGCTTTGCAATGCTTTCAGATGCGTAAACTCATCATAATTTTGCAAGATATTTTCTACACGTAGATATTCGCCAAAGAGCTTAGCAAATTCCTTTTTATCCTTTTCTTTTTCTATTTCATCAGGATCAGGAAACTTTTCGTTTAACTCTTGTACAACTTCAATATAACCACGACGTGCCATTCCTGTAGCAATATCAGTAAAGCCTTCGAGATACTCTTTATAGCTTTTTTCTAATACCACATTTTTTGTACTACTATCCCCAAAAAGTGTAATAGCATCGATAGTTGCCTGTTCCAAATTTCTAAAGGTTACAATGTTTCCAAAGGTTTTGGTTGCATCATAAATACGGTTAGTACGAGAAAATGCCTGCATCAAACCATGATAACGTAGATTCTTGTCAACAAACAATGTGTTGAGTGTAGGAGCATCAAAACCGGTAAGGAACATTCCCACTACAATTAGCAAATCAATTTCTTTGTTTTTTACGCGTTTGGCTAAGTCGCGATAGTAGTTCTGAAACTCTTTGCTTTCTACACCATAGTTGCTACCAAACATCGCATTATAATCGCTAATAGCGGATGCAAGAAACTCTTTGGCACTACTGTCCATTGCAGTTGGCTCAAAGGTTTCATCTGGAATTTCCCCTTTGGCATTTTGCTCTTCATTGGCTGCAAACGAGAATATGGTGGCAACCTTCAGTGGTTTGTCGCTATCTTGTTGCAGCTTGTTGATGGCTTGGTAATAGCATTTGGCAGCATCTACACTACTTACAGCAAACATCGCATTAAATCCTTTTTGACTACCCTGTGCTCTGTGGGTTTTAAGTCTGAAATTGTTGAGTATATACTGCGAAATTTCATTGATACGTGTAGTGTGTAAAAAAGCTTTTTTATTTTCGGCAGCGGTCAGTTTTTTCTCGTCCTGCTCGATTTCTATACCTTTAAACTTAGGTCTCACATCGTTGTAATCGACTTTAAACTTTAATACCTTTTCGTCACGAATAGCATCGGTAATCACATACGAATGTAATTCACGACCAAAAACACTTGCTGTAGTTTCTGCACCTAAGGCATTGTCGGGAAAGATAGGCGTACCGGTAAAACCAAACTGATAATACTTTTTAAACTTCTTTTTCAGATTCTTTTGTGCCTCGCCAAACTGTGAGCGATGAGCTTCGTCGAAGATAAACACCACCTGTTTTTGAAATACAGGCAGATTGCTTTCACCTTTCATCAGATTATTAAGTTTCTGAATAGTGGTAACGATAATTTTATTATCCTCTTTATCGATATTGCGTTTTAAACCTGCTGTACTATCAGAGCCATTCACGCTATCGGGCGAAAAGCGTTGATACTCTTTCATAGTTTGGAAATCGAGGTCTTTACGATCTACTACAAAAAATACTTTATCAACAAAATTTAATTGAGTAGCCAAACGAGCTGCTTTAAAACTGGTAAGTGTTTTACCCGAACCTGTGGTGTGCCAAATAAAACCACCACTTTCAGATTTACTCCAGATTTTTGCATGGTATGCACTATTAATTTTCCATAAAATACGCTCGGTAGCTGCTATTTGGTAAGGACGCATTATCAAGAGCGTATTGTTTACATCGAACACCGAGTAATTAAGCAATACATTTAAAATGGTATTTTTTTGAAAAAAGGTAGATGTAAAGTCTTTAAGGTCTTTTATAAGCGTATTGTCTGCCTTAGCCCAATTCATAGTAAAGTCGAAACTATTTTTGTCTCGCTTTACAGTGTTTGCAAAGTAACGGCTATCCGTTCCGTTAGAGATAACAAATACTTGCAAGTACTTAAACAGCGAATTTTTGCTATTAAAACTCTCTTTACTATAGCGGTGTACCTGGTTAAAAGCTTCTCGGATAGCAACGCCACGTTTTTTAAGTTCAATTTGTACCAGAGGTAAACCATTAACCAATACCGTAACATCGTAGCGGTTGGCGTGTATTCCAGTTTGCTCAAACTGAGAAATAACTTGTACCTTATTGCGTATAATACTCTTTTTATCTACTAGATAGATATTTTGGATATGCCCATCGTCAAACACAAAATCGTAGATATAATCATCGTGAATTTTACGTGTTCTATCAATAATATTATCGCTTGGTTTGTCGAGATACTCTTCAATAAATCGCACCCACTCTCTATCTGTAAAAACTGTATTATTAAGTGTTTGCAACTGAACCCTCAGGTTTGCAAGCATCGCCTCAGGAGTAGTAAGCGCAGGCAGATATTCGTAGCCTTGATTACACAAGTCTTGTATAAACTCTTTTTCTAAACTAGCTTCTGATTGATAACCAACAGGAGCTTCGTTTACCTCATTGTGTTTTTTGTATTTATCGAGAACAATGAAGTTGTTCGACTCTGTTATGGTATTGTATTTAACCGCAGATGAACGCAGATGAACACGGATGTTATTTTTATTTTCCATTTACCAGCCTTTTTATTTGTACTTTGGGAGTGCCAAAATTTATGAGTAGCCCTAAATGTAAATTAGTAGCTTTTAAATAGTTTAGTAATTGTGCCTGATGTATTTCGCTTAGAGCCTTAACGGCTTTTGTTTCAATGATAACCTGATTATTTACCAGTATGTCGGCGTAATATTCTCCTACAATTTTATCTTTATAACGGATGGTTATGGCTTTTTCTTTTTCAGCAAACAGTCCATTATCAATAAGTTCTATCATCAAAGCATTTTGATATACTTTTTCTAAAAATCCTGCACCTAGTGTGTTTGATACTTTGAAAGCACATCCTATTATTTTTTCTGATATTTGGTTTAAATCATTCATAATTCTATGTTATTAACCGCAGATGAACACTGATACTTATCCGCGTTTATCTGTGTGCATCTGTGGTTTGTTAAAAGTTAATAATTTATCCCGATAATACTCATACTGTTTCTTCCGCAGCTCTATCTCCTTTGGCAAACCCTCGCTAATGGATGTTGTTAATGTATCAAATTTATCTAAGATTGAAACGATGCGTTCCTGCTCCTCTGGAGAAGGAACAGGGATTTTAATTTTTGCTAATTTATCTGCATTTACTCGTCGAACCTTAGCCCCAGTTATATATGGCATTTTTTGCTTTTGAAACTGTTCTGTTTGAAAGAAATATGCAACGTATTTTGGATTTAAATTGTGTTGATAAAAACAAGCATCACTACTTACGGCTATCTCTTCTTTTCCAAGCCAAGCTACAGCTTTACAAACATCTTCATCAGTCTCACTTGTAGTTGCTATAATCAAGTCACCATACTTAGCCATACGAGCCTTTTTAGCAAACTCCTCTGAAACAAATGTTTTAGTTTTATTTGTATATGTTCCGTAATAAGTATAGATTTGACCATAATGAATACAACCAACTCCTGATTCGGTAAAATCTTTTTTCTGCAAACCTCCACCACGAACAAACTTACC
>JAYEOD010000129.1:0-4193 GCA_034722575.1 Bacteroidota bacterium
CCTACTATCATACTTTATCAAATACATTCAGCTGGAAAAATTCTGATTTATATCGCACAAAAAAATCTTTAGGGTTTGATTTTGGCATCACACATAAGTACATAAAAATAGATGAACGAGCAGAAAAATCTAATTTTAATCAAATTATTTTTCACGCCCGAATTTCTAAAAGCATTGTAAACAAATTTGTTATTGGTGGTGAAGCAGAGTATGTTCAGGGCGATTACAATACAAATGACTTTAAAATTTCGGGTATTATAACAAATGGTTTTGGAAAAAACAGTGATAAAAGACTCACTGCACGATTAGACCAGATATCACGTCAACCTTCGTGGTTTTATAGCCAATACTATTCTAATAATTTTGTGTGGAGTAATGATTTTAAAAAAGAGAATATCGTTAAACTTTCGGGTAATTATTCGGGAAAATCGCTGTCGATTGGAGTAAATTATTTTTTAATGACAAATTACACCTACTTTGATACAGATACCCTACCAACACAAGCCGGAAAAAGCTTTAGTTTAATTCAAGCGTATATATACAACGATTTTAAATTTGGTAATTTTAAGATATCCGACAGATTATACTTTCAAAAAACCTCAACAGATAAGTACTTAAGATTACCGGAATTATCGGGTAAAATAGCCCTCTCTTACTCCAATGCGTTTTTCGACAAAGCGCTATATACACAGCTTGGCATCGATATTCAATACAGATCGGCCTATAGTGCCGATGCATATATGCCAGCAATAAGAAGTTTTTATCAACAAGATGATATAGAGATAGGAGATTTTATTTATGCAGATGTATATGCCAGTATAAAAATAAAAAGAACCCGAATAGTAGTTAAATATCGCCATGCAAACCAATTAATATCACCATACGATTATTACGATTCGCCACATCATCCTATGAAAGATAGTGGAATTGTAATGGCTGTATCATGGTGTTTTCATGACTAATATCCTTGTGATTTTATTTTTTCAAAAATTTCATAAACAGCCGGACACACAGCAGAATTTTTCAGGCTAAGATCGAGTGCTTGATAAACACGAACTCTATCGGTATGAGGATACTCGGCACATGCTTTTGGTCTGAATTCATATATCGAGCAATAATTATCATCTAAAAGAAAAGGGCAAGGAGCTTGTTTATATACATAATCACCCTCTTCATCCATGTTTAGATATTTCTGAATAAAGTCAATTGCTCTCATTTTCAGATGTTTTGCTATTCTAACAATATCGCGATCGGTAATAATAGGGCTAATATTCTTACAACAATTAGCACATTTCAGGCAATCGACATATTCAAAAACCTCATAATGATGTTTTTGAACAATACTGTCAATTTCTCTGGATTTAAGCTTTTTAAGTCGAGAGACTAATTTCTTATTCGATTTTTTTTTCTTTTTAGCAATATCCTTTAAAAAAGAGATGTTGTAAAATTCGTCATTCATCTGTTAATATTTTAGACAAGATTTACATGATTTTTCTCATCCGTTTATAATTTCTTCATCGAATTAAACTAATTTTTTTAATCCATTGAAATGGGTTATCTTATCCAATCAATTAATAATTATCAATTACCAATCATCGAATTAAACGAATTAATCTAATTTTTTTGATCCAATGAAATGAATTATGTTATATCCTACCCATTCATTAATTCAATAATCACCCATCTAAACCTCAATCTCAGTTGTATATGGCTTTACCTGTTTATAATTCATTCACCCTGATATCAGGCTTTTAACAATCCTATTTAACATAATATTTTTCTTTGTTTTTTTCAAAAACATTGCCCCTTTTTCTTGATAAAAAGGGACGAAAAAATCAAGGCTTACATAAAAATATCATTCAGTTGCAAACCTTGAAGATTTATCGAATAGCCATGAATAACAAGCCACACCGCGACATGCGAATATAAGGTATTACTTTATACCCCTCTCTTTTTTTATATTTTGATATGCTGTATTCAGTTTCTGAAATTTCTTTTCAGCCGATTTCACAATATCCTCGCCAAGGTGCGATACCATATCGGGATGATACTTTGTTGCCATTTTTCTATAAGCAGCTTTTACTTCTTGATCGGTTGCATCAGCAGATATTTCTAAAATATCATAATCGGCAGAATTATCCTTTACAAACATTGCTTTTATCGAAGTAAAATCTTTACCACCAACTCCTAAATAGCCTGAAATTAATTCAATTAAACTAATTTCATTTTCATGAACATGTCCATCAGCCTGAGAGATTCCAAAAAGAAAATGCAATAGTTGAAGACGTGCAGAATAATCCATAAACTGTTTTATCTGCAAAGAGACATCCATAATATTAATCTCTTTTTTCAGCACATCTTTTAAAACAGGCATTAACTGATTAGTCTTATTCTCTCCAAACTGATGAGATAAAAACTTTTTTACATATTCCAGTTCCGACTTCAATACTTTTCCATCAGCCTTCATCACAACAGCCGAAAGCACTAACAGACTAACACTAAAATCACCTTCACGGGTTTGCGATCTAGCTCCCGCTTCGTATGGGTGACTTGCTCTACGAGAAGAGAAACCACCACTTCCATTTTGATGTTGTTCAAACTCGCCACTCTCCATTCCATCGAACATCGATCCAAAAGCAAATCCCAGAAGCCCACCAATAGGACCGCCTAACACCCATCCTAAACCGCCACCAATCCATCTACCATATTTTTTTCCCATCTCATCTATTTTTTTTACAAAACTACTTATGTTTAATAAACAAAAAAGGTGATTTGCGAAAAAACAAATCACCTTTAACATTTTTTATGATCTATTTATAAATCTTCTTCTACTTCAGTAAAATCAATACCAACCTCTTTCAATTCGTTAAGAATTGGTTGGTAAAGCACTTTAGAGGTAGGTACATGAACACCGGTAATATCAAGTTCGCCGGTTAAAAGAAGTTTTGTAGCAATGGCAACCGGAGTACCAACAGTAATCGACATAGCAGTATGAGGTGCCTCATCGCCAACAACAACCATCGAAGAGGTTATTTTTTTACATTGATCGGCTATCATAAACTCAAACTCGTGCTGCATAACAATCATATCTTTATCTCCCTTTTGGAGCGCCCATTTATCTTCAAGTATCTTTTGCAGAATTTTTGCAGGAGAAACATCTTTTAATGCAATAGGAGTATCATCAAAAATACCTAACCATTTCAATTTCTTCATCACGTCCGAATCAAAAGAGATATTCATCACCTTACACAACTTCTCTTCAACATTTTTTCTTTCCGAATAGGGTAAAAAAGTATTAGTAAACTGACGATAGCTCATCTCTTCACTACCCACAACATTAAAAGTATCATCAGTCATTCCAAGTTGAACAAATACATTCCATGCTTCTGCATAACCCGGACGACGCATTGTACCACGGAAAATAGTAGGAATATCTTCTAGTCCATATATTTTTCGATATTTTAAAGAGTCTCTATTTGGATAGACTTCAAATTCTCCAACATTTAAAACAGAAGTTTTTCTGATATTAGAAAACAATCTATTGTAAGGAACATATTTAAATCGACCATTTTTAAGATATTGAGCGACTCCTTGTCCTGCTACCACCACATTACGAGGATTCCAAGTAAATTTATAATTCCACGGATTATTATCATATTCAGGAGCTATCAACCCACCTGTTGAAGATAAGAAAGATAATAATTTACCTTTTCTATTTCTTATTTCATCAACCACCTTCATTGCCGACATATGGTCAATACCCGGATCTACACCTAATTCATTAAGAAAAGCAATACCGGCTTCTTTAGCGGCAGCGTCCATATTTTTTACTTCCTCAGAAACATAAGAAGCAGTAACCATATGTTTTTTCTGCTTAATACATTCTTCTGCTACAATATGGTGAAAACTTGCCGGCAACATCGAAACCACAACATCAGCCTTAGCTATTTCTTTCTTTTTTTGCTGTTCATCAAAAACATCAAAGAAGATAGCCTCTGCGTTTTTATTCGATTCTATCTTCAATTCAGCTAGCTCTTTCGATTTATCCCCAACAACAACATGCCAATCATACTTCTCTGACCGCTCCAACAAATACTTTATCAACGTTGAAGCGGACAATCCAGCTCCCAATATTAGTATATTTTTCATAGTAGTATATATAGTGTGTTTAGTAACTGCTAAGTAAAAGAATT
>JAYEOD010000130.1:0-4182 GCA_034722575.1 Bacteroidota bacterium
AGAGTATATTCTGAAAAGGATGAAAAAGGATTTGGATAGGAGTCTGTATTATCATGATATATATCATACTTTAGATGTTATTGACTCTTCTAAACGTATTGCTTTTTCTGAAAATGTGTCTGGTGATGAGTTGTTGATATTGCTGACTGCAGCGGCTTTTCATGATTCGGGGATGATTTTGTCGTATGAAAATCATGAGGAGGCTTCAGTTTTATTAGCAAAAGATATTTTATCCGAGTTTGAATACACTCCTGATGATATTGATAGGGTTTCTGAGTTGATAATGGTTACAAAGTTGCCTCGGAATGCTGTATCTAAGCTTGAAAAAATTATTTGTGACGCTGACTTGGATTATCTTGGCAGAGAGGATTTTTTTGAAATAGCATCTAAATTGAAAAAGGAGTGGAGTGTGCGAGGGGTTAATTATTCAGAAAAAGAGTGGTGTAGATATCAGATTGATTTTCTTATGTCGCATAAATATTTTACTGTTGCGGCAAGAGAAACGAGAGAAAAGGGTAAAAAAGAGAATATATCTAAGATGCAGGGAAAGTAGTTGTGTAATATGATGATAATTTATTGTTAAACGCAAAAGTTGATGGTTGTTGTAAAACTGTTCGCATCTGACAAAAAAATAAATATGAATTCGAATATAGCACGTAAAAGAATTGAGCAGCTTACTAATCTGTTAAATAAACATAATTATAAGTATTATGTGTTGAATCAGACTGTTATTAGTGATTATGAATTTGATATGTTGCTTAATGAGTTGTTGCTGCTCGAAAAGCAGTATCCGGATTATGTTTTGCCGCATTCTCCAACGCAAAGAGTGGGGAGCGATATAGATCAGAAATTTGTTCATGTGCGACATCGTTTTCCTATGTTGTCGTTATCAAATACATATAATAGAGGAGAGGTAGAGGATTTTAATAATCGCATAAAAAAAATTATCGAAGATGATGTAGAATACATTTGTGAGCTGAAGTATGATGGCGTTGCTGTGAGTATCAGGTATGAAAAAGGTGTTTTGGTGCAGGCGGTAACGCGTGGCGATGGGTTAGAGGGTGATGATGTAACTGAAAATGTAAAGACTATAAAAAGCGTTCCTTTAAGGTTGAATGGCGATGATTTTCCTGATGATTTTGAAGTGCGAGGAGAGATTTTTATGCCTCATAATGCTTTTGAAAAATTGAATATAGCGAGGCAGAAAGATGGGAAAGAGGTTTTTGCTAATCCGCGAAATTGTGCTTCGGGAACTCTAAAAATGCAAAAGTCATCTGTTGTAGCTCAACGCTCTTTAGATTGTATTTTATATTATGTCGTGGGAGAAAATTTGCCGCATCAAAATCATTTTGATAATTTGCAAAAAGCTAAGAGTTGGGGAATAAAAATTCCTGATAATATGGCGCGTGCAAAATCTATTGAAGAGATTATTGGTTTTATTGATAATTGGGAAAAAAATAGAGGCTCTCTCTCTTTTGATATTGATGGCGTTGTGTTAAAGGTAAATGATTATGCACAGCGCGAGGAGCTTGGTTTAACAGCAAAATCGCCGCGTTGGGCAATTGCATATAAGTTTAAAGCCGAGCGTGTATCTACTAAACTTTTGTCGGTTACATACCAAGTTGGACGTACAGGTTCTATCACTCCCGTGGCTAATTTAGTGCCTGTTCGTTTAGCCGGAACAACGGTGAAACGTGCTTCATTGCATAATGCCGATATTATAGAAAAACTTGATTTGCATGATGGTGATGAGGTTTTTGTGGAAAAAGGCGGTGATATTATACCTAAAATTGTTGGTGTTGACTTAGGGAGGCGTTTAGTTGATAGTAACCCGATAGAGTTTGTTGATAAGTGTCCGGAGTGTGGTTCTGAATTGGTTCGGCTAGAGGATGAGTCGAATCATTATTGTTTAAACTCTGATGAGTGTCCTCCGCAAATAAAGGGTAGGCTGTATCATTTTATCAGCCGTAAGGCGATGAACATTGATAGTTTGGGAGAGGGTAAAATAGAGATTCTTTTTGATAGAAAATTAATATCAGATTTTGCAGACCTTTATTCTTTAAGTAGAGAGGATATTTTAGGTATAGAAAAATTGTATAATGAGGATGGAAAAGAGCGTGTTGTTCGCTTTCGCGAGAAGACAACAGTTAATATTTTAAAAGGTATTGAAGCCTCTAAAAACATCCCTTTTGAACGTGTTCTTTACGGATTGGGAATAAGATATGTTGGTGTTACTGTTGCAAAGAAGTTGGCTCAACAGTTTAAGAGTATTGATAACTTGATGAATGCTGATGAACAGGTTTTGTTGGATGTTGATGAGATTGGTGTTAAAATAGCTCGGAGTATTAAGGCTTATTTTGCGAAACAAAATCATGTGACATTGATTAATAGATTGAGAGATGCCGGTGTGAAGTTTGAAATGGAGGAAAATAATAATATTGTTTCTGATAAATTGAGCGGTAAGCGATTTGTGGTGAGTGGGGTGTTTACAAAAATTAGCAGAAACGAAATAAAAGAGCTGATAGAAAATAATGGAGGAAAAAATGTCGGCTCTATTTCGTCAAAAACAGATTATATTATTGCCGGTGATAATATGGGGCCGAGTAAATTAGAGAAAGCAAACAAATTGAACATTCCTATTGTTGATGAAAATGAGTTTTTTGAAATGTTGAATGATTAGAATTTTCGCTTTTTTTAATTGATTCAGTAAGTATTTCCGATAGTGTATGCAGTATTTGATTTTTAGTGTAAGGTTTTGTGATGTATCTGTCGCAGCCTGCTGCTTCAGCCTTCTCTTTGTCGCCATTTAAAGCGTATGCTGTTACGGCGATGATAGGAAGAGCTGGTTTTTTTTGTTTTATTTGTCTTGTGGCTTCGTATCCGTTAAGATAAGGGAGTCTTAAATCCATAAAAATAGCGTCAAAATTATTCTGCAGGTCAATAGAATCGATAGCTTCAAATCCATCTGTCACCCATTTTGTTATTACTCCGGCTCTTTTTAAGATGGTTTCTAAAAGATAGTAATTAGAAACTTCGTCTTCAACTATTAATACGTTTTTTTCAGAAAGTGTCATATGTTTGTTGATATTTTACCCAAAAGTAATATATTTATACAGATAATTATCGACTTATCTATTATTTTTTTAAAAAGTTATTAACAATTTCTTATTGGAAAGGTTTTTTTTATGGAGGGGGAGGTCTTATTTTGTTTTTTTTTCTTTTGATAGTAGGTTTTATAGATACACCACAGATAAAATTATAATTTTATCTGTGGTGTATTTATCCGATACTTATTTAATTTTTTTTATTAATAAGGTTTTACGCTTCCTGCTCCGGTAATTCTTTCGTTTATTGTTTGTGGAGAGCCTTTGTATCTTACGTTTCCTGCTCCTGATACAGAAACTGAAAGGCTTTTTGTTACCCAAACATCTGCTTCGCCGGCTCCCGAAAGATTAATAGTCATTATTTTTGTTTCTAGATTTATAGCGTTAAATTCACTGGCGCCGCTACCCTCTAAAATCACTTCGTTACAAATTCCTAAAAGATTTATTTCACTGGCACCGCTCATATCAAGTGATAGTTTATTAGCAATAATATCCATTCTCATTTCGCTTGCTCCGCTTCCTTTAATATAGAGATTTTTGTTTGGATTATTGATTTCTCCTTCAATTTCCACTGCTCCCGATAAATCTATATGCTTAATATTGGTGTAGTAAATGTTTATATGTAGTTCTGTTACACTAGAAATGTGTTTGTCTGTGTCAATAACTAATGTGTTGCCTTGTACACGAGTGATGATGTGAGGCATAATGTTTTCGTCTGATTCTATTGATAATGAAGGAGAGTCGGAAGGAATAAGGTTTATTTCAAAAGCTCCTGATATTTCAATTCTGCTAAAATCTTTAATAGATCGTTCTTCTTTTATAACCTCTCCATTCCCTTTAATCCCGTTAAGGAGATTAACGCATCCCGTTAAGGAGATAAAAGAGACTGTTAAAAGTGAGAGTACTAACCAGTTTGTTTTGTCTTTTAGTTTCATATGCTTTTAGCTTTTTTGTTTGCCGGATGGAAGTCGCCATTTTAATTATGGCTTGTTTCATAAGTTTGTAACTTATTTTTTTATTTAAAATAAAGGTCTCCTGAACCGCTGTTGTGTTGATTGACATTTTCAGGGTTGCCGTA
>JAYEOD010000131.1:0-4175 GCA_034722575.1 Bacteroidota bacterium
GAAAAAATATAAAGAGAGCGGCGATGATTATAATGCTATAATGATAAAAATTGTGGCAGATAGATTGGTAGAGGCTTTTGCCGAAAAATTGCATTATGACGTTAGAAATAATTATTGGGGATATGCAAAAAATGAAAAATTGTCGTTTGATGAGATACTAAAAGGTGACTATTCAGGCATCCGTAGTGCAATAGGATATCCATCAATGCCCGATCATACTGAAAAAGAAAAATTGTTTAAGCTGCTGGATGTAAAAAAATCTGTTGGCATCGGGGTTACCGAAAGTTTTATGATGGTGCCTCAGGCATCGGTGTGTGGATTGTATTTTGCAAACGCCGAAGCAAAGAATTTTGACGTTAGAAAAATTGATATAGAGCAAGTAACAGACTATGCGAAACGTAAAGGTTTTACAGTAGAAAAAACAAAGAAATGGCTTAGTAAAAATTATAATGAAATATAGTTGTTATGACAGTTATAGATAAAATAAAAAATTCTAAAAGCCCACTATTTACATTCGAAATATTGCCTCCGTTAAAAGGGCGTAATATCTCCGAAATTTTTAATGTGATTGATCAGCTTATAGAATTTAATCCCGCATATGTAAATATCACCTACCATCAAAAAGAGGTGGTAATGAAAAAGCGTGATGATGGTTTATTGGAGAAGGTGGTTATGCGTAAGCGACCCGGAACAGTTGCTATTGCTGCGGCAATAAAAAATAGATATAAAATTTCTGTAGTGCCTCACTTAATTTGTGGCGGATTTACAAAAGAGAGTGTAGAAGAGGAACTGATTGATTTGCAGTTTCTTGGGGTAAAGGATTTGCTCGTGTTGCGTGGCGATCCTCAAAAAGGAACCAGGGTATTTATTCCCGAAGAGAATGGACATACTCATACTTCGGAACTGGTTGAACAGATTATGGATTTTAATAAAGGAAAATTTATAGTGGGAAAACATTACGAAGGAATGAGTTCTGATTTTTGTGTTGGTGTGGCAGGATATCCCGAAAAGCATGTGGAGGCACCAAATTTGAAATACGATCTCGAAATGTTGAAACTTAAAATTGATAAAGGAGCACAGTATATTGTTACGCAGATGTTTTTCGATAACCGAAAATATTTTTCCTTTGTTAAGATGTGTAGAGAAATTGGAATTGATGTTCCTATTATTCCGGGAATAAAACCAATCTCTTCATTAAATGATTTAAAACTTCTACCCCAAATTTTTAATATTGATATTCCTTTCGATTTGGTTAACGAAATAAATAAATGCACTACGAATAAACAGGTGCGTCGGGTTGGTGTTGAGTGGGCTGTTATGCAATCAAAAAAATTGATAGATTTTGGAGTTCCGGGTATTCATTACTATTCATTGGGACAATCGGATAATATCAAGCAAATTGCTAAAGAAATATTTTAGTAGCGTTGTAATAAAAACATATCAAAATGAGTAATAAAAATCGTTTTATACCAACCTAAGTTTGCAAAATTTTTAACTTTACACACTGGATAATTTAAAAATTTCATGCGAAAATCAATATACATATCATTACTGTTTTTTATTTGGAGTGCTGTTTCAATAGGGCAACCTGACTCTGTTGTGCGTAAAGCGGTGAAAGTTAATATGGATATCAATAAATTAATGCCTGTTATAGAGGCTGATTTAAGCAGAGAGGATACTCTGTTTTTAATGTATTTGCCGGTTTATACTGTTTACGATTGGATGGTGCGTCCCGATAGAAAGACCAGAAGACTTATTCGTAATGTTAGGAAAGTATATCCTTATGCTCGTTTGGCAGCAATAAAAATTGATGAGTATGCTAAGGAACTCGAAGGTGTAGATTCTAAAAGAGAGAAAAAACGCATAATGAAAAGGGCTGAAAAAAAACTCGAAGAGCAGTTTGGCGATGATCTACGAAAGTTTACTTTTTCTCAGGGAAAAATACTTATTAAATTGATAGATAGAGAGACGGGTGATACCTCTTTTGAATTAGTACAAGAGTTGCGTGGTAAATTTACAGCATTTTTTTGGCAGTCGTTTGCACGGATTTTTGGTATGAATTTGAAAAAATCTTACGACCCCGATGGTGAAGATAAATTGATAGAGCAAATTGTTCAATCTATAGAAAGAGGAGAGATTTGAAGAGTGTTTAAAGTTTCAGCACTCTTCAAATCTTTTAGACAAAATCCTATTTCCCTCTTCCTTGTAATACAATAATAGCGGTATAAATAAGTATTTTAAAGTCCATGGCAATCGACATGTTTTCAAGATAGAGTATATCATATTTTAATCTTGTAACCATTTCATCAACATCCGAAGCATATCCATATTTTACTTGTCCCCACGATGTTATACCCGGCTTTATGCGTTGTAGCATTCTGTAATGTGGTGCGCGCTCTACAATTAAATCAATAAAATATTGACGCTCAGGACGAGGCCCGACAATACTCATGTCGCCTTTTAATACAGTAAAAAATTGTGGTAACTCATCCATGCGAGTTTTACGCATTATTAAACCAAATTTTGTTATGCGCGGATCGTTATCGGATGATAATTGTGGAGTGCCTTTTTCTGCATTTTCATACATCGATCGGAATTTATGCATTCTAAAAGAGCTGCCACGTATTCCAATTCGTTCTTGACTAAAAATTATTGGCCCTGTTGATGAGAGTTTTACTCCAATTGCACATGCAATGTAAATTGGCGAAAGTAATATTATAGCTACAATAGAGGCAACAATATCGATAAAACGTTTAAGAGATTGTTGCCATACCGGCATTGTGCGAGGTGAAATTTGTATTAATGGAGTTTCGAAAATTGCTCCCATTCGTACCGAACCAAAAAAGATATCATGCATCTTAGGAATAATCTTGATAATAATATTGGTATCTTCTAACTCCGAAATGATGTTCTCTACAATATCGTTCTCTGATTTCTCTGTCGCAATAATAATCTCTTCTATCTTGTGTTCGCGGATAATCTTGTTTAAATCTTTGTAAAAACCAAAATAAGGCAAGTGCTTTTCGAGTTTATATTTTTTATACGGATAGACATTTACAAAACCTCTAAAGATTTGTCCGGTAGATTTCTCTTGATTCTCTATTTGTTGAAAAATATCTATGGCATTACCATTACTGCCGACAATTAAAGTGTTAAAACCAATTTTTCGGGTGTGAATTTTGTGATTTGTTATTGACGTAAGCGTCAGCCTAAAGAAATATGTGAAACCAAAATGAAATGTAAATAGTGTAAAAAATGATCTGTAGTACGATTTGTACGAGATAATAATATCATCGAGTATCAACACAAAGAAAATTATTGTTACACCAATTAATGTGATAAGTAGTGTTTGCCCAAGCTCTTTTAGTCGCGATTTGTGATAAATCCTTCTATATGTACCGCCAATATAATACGAAAACAACCAAAACAGTGGTATAATGGTTAATCCGATATATAAATTAGTATCTGTAGCAACTTCACTAACGCGTTCCAGTATGCTTGGATCGATGATATATTTTCTCCAGATAAAAAAACTTGTCCATGCCAGCATTGCTGATAAAAGATCAAGTAAAACGTATTTTAGTATTTGTAATTCTCTGTTTATTGTTGACATTTAATAGATCAGTTTGATGTTATCGAAATATGCTTCTACTGTTTCTGAGTTTTCTGCTCTTAAGATGCCAAAGAATACTCGAAAGTTGCGTGGGTTTTGTGTATTTAATACCGCTCTGGTTAAATTAATGTATATTTTTTTCCATTCGTCAGTTGGATTTAACATAAGAACTGAACTTTGTTGAACAATGCTACCTGCATTAATATAAACTCCTGTAGTAATAACGCTGTTTGTTTTAAAATCTAATTCTAAAAAAATCGATTGTCCTGTTTGTGGTAGTATGTATGTGGTGTCGGAGGTCATCTCAAAAAAGAGTTTGTCACCTTCTAAAACCACCTTTCCGGAGCGAAGTCCTTCAAAAGGAGTCTCTTCATAAAGATTTATTGTAGTATCACTTTTACTAATAATATCTAGTAGTAGTGACGGGTCTTCAAAATCTTCTCGCCATGGTATAACAATATTATTTTTATATTTTACTGTTGGCGATATTGTAGTTATCTGTTCGCGGGTTAGTGTTGTTGTTACAGAGTATGTATCATAAAAAGGGTATGGCACACGGGTA
>JAYEOD010000132.1:0-4157 GCA_034722575.1 Bacteroidota bacterium
AAATTATAAATTCTTATAGAAGCAATACAATTATGTTCGGTAAACGTTATTATAACGTACCTGTTATGGTTTTGACTCCTTTATGAGTTGTTTGAGAACAGTTAAGTGGTAAATATATGAATTATTTTTTCAGATAACCTGATTACATTATATAATTAAATGCGAATCCAACGATTATAATGCCCGTGGCAACTATTCCGATAAATACAGTGATTAACTGCCATTTCAATACTTTTTTTAGTATAATAATTTCGGGCAATGAAAGAGCGATTACCGACATCATAAAGGCGAGTGCTGTGCCTAAAGAGACTCCTTTTTCTATGAGTACACTCACAATTGGTATTATTCCTGCAGCATTTGAATACATTGGGATTCCCATGAGGATTGCTAAAGGCACGCCATACCAATTATCTTTTCCTAGTAACGATCCTAAAAAATCTTCGGGAACATAGCCATGAGCTACGGCGCCAACGGCAATACCAATAATAATATAAATCCATATTTTTCCTGCAATTTCTTTTACAGATTCAAAACCGGCTCGAATACGTTCATTAAAGGGGAGTTTTAAGTCCACTTCGTCTTCATGGTCAGCTTTTACTTTATATACCCAGTCGGCAACATATTTTTCTAATCCGAGTTTCCCAATTAACCATCCTGATGTGATGGCAATGGTAAGACCGGTTCCCACGTATATTAATGCAACCTTCCAGCCAAAAAGACCTGCTAATAATACCAATGCGACTTCATTTATCATTGGAGCTGCAATCAGGAATGAGAATGTTACTCCCAAAGGCACTCCTGCTTCCACAAAGCCAAGAAATAGGGGTATGGCTGAACACGAACAAAATGGAGTGATAACACCTAGGAATGAGGCTAAAATATTACCTGTAAATAATGATTTTCCTTCTAGTATTTTACGTGTTTTTTCGGGCGTGAAGTATGTTCTGAGAATACCAACTCCGAAAATAATAAGTACTAGTAGTAACATTACTTTTGGGACTTCGAAAATAAAAAACCGCAGTGTTTCTGTTAAATGTTTGCCCGCGATCATCCCAAATAGATCGTCAATAATAAAATTGGCTATTGGTTGTAGGTTCAAATAGCTGATTATCCATATTGGGAGTAGAGTGGCAGGGAAAAACCAGCCATTCATATTTTTGTTTAAAGTAATTATTTTTTCTTTCATTTTTTCAGTTAATAAACCAATGCTAGGAGTTGTTTTATATCTGCTACCGAAGGCGCTTTACCTTTTATAATAACTTTGCCATCGACAACTAAAGCAGGAGTTGTCATAACTCCAAATTTCATAATTTCAATTATGTCTTCAACTTTTGATATTGATGCGTTTATACCTAGCTCTTCAATGGCTTGATATGTTGTTTTTTCTAGTGTTTTGCATTTAGTACATCCTGTTCCTAGTACTTTTATTTCCATGGTTGGTTGGGTTTAAATTTTTATTACATTTTTATTATACTAACGTCTTTTCGGTTTTCGTAAAACAACGAACATGGTTCATAAATTTTTTTAAAGCTTTACGGATGATTTAAAAAAAATATTTGTAGTTATATACAGATGTTTGATTTTTGAGCTTTTGATTTATTCTCATGTTTGTTTTTATCTTTATTCGTAAATTCACGAACAAAAATAGAAATTATTTTTGATTAGCAGGTATGGCAGAATGTTTTTTTTTAAAACAATCATTTTAATACATATTTGGTGTTGTATGAGATTAGCATCAGGACTTATTATTTTTTTATTTGCCAAATCATGAATGTTTTTATCTTGATACATAAATTTATATCTTTACAAAAAAAACAGAAATGCTTCATAAACAGGTTGTCGATGAAAAATAATATTAAAACTCAGTGTGTGAATAGACATAATAGTATTGTTTATTTATTAGTAGGAATGTTGTTTATAGTTCCTGTAGTATCTTTTGCTCAAACAGCAAATAGTAAAATTGATGAAAAAAGGTTGATGCATCATGAGGTTCCTAACGATAAATATGTTCCGGTATCTCGCGAAAGCATGAAAAAATCTCCTGCTTATGAATATAAAAGCAGTGTTTTTTTTACTACGCAGGTAAATATCGATGAAAATGGAAATAATATAATAGGTGATGCGGCCAATGAGCCTTCTATTGCTATCGATCCTGTTAATCCAAATAGAATAGTAATAGGATGGCGTCAGTTTGATGATATTAATAATGATTTTCGACAAGCCGGTTATGGTTATTCTACCGATGCCGGTCAAACATGGACTTTTCCGGGTGTTATTGACCCGGGAGTTTTTCGCTCTGATCCTGTACTCGACTTTGATGCTAATGGGAATTTTTATTATAACAGTCTTACTGTTGATGAGAGTGATAATATGAATTGTGATGTGTATAAAATTGAAGACGGTGGTGTTGAGTGGGATGATGGAACTTATGCATTGGGTGGCGATAAACAATGGATGAGGATTGATAGAACCGATGGGGTAGGAGCCGGTAATAATTATTCGTTCTGGTCGTCGGCGTGGAGTATTTGTGCCCCGGGTGCATTTACCCGTTCTACTGATGGGTGTGTTAGTTTCGATGATTGTGTAGAGGTTTCGGGCGATCCGTATTGGGGTACGCTTGCTGTGGGGGCTGATGGTGATTTGTATATGGTTGGAGTTGGGAACTCTTATGATGTTATTGTGGTGAAATCTACCACTGCAAAATATTCGGATGTTCCGGTGGCGTGGGATTCGTATGCGTCTGTTGATTTAGATGGAGATCTTGACGGATGGTCGCCAATTAATCCGCAGGGTTTAATTGGTCAGGCATGGGTTGATGTTGATGTGTCAGATGGCTCGGGTAGTGGAAATGTTTATGTGCTTGCTTCGGTACGACGTAGTTCAAGTGCCGATCCTGCTGATGTTATGTTTGCAAAAAGTATTGATGGAGGTCAGATGTTTAGTTCTCCGATTCGTATTAATAGTGACGAAAGTGTTGGTAATTATCAGTGGTTTGGTACTATGTCGGTTGCTCCAAATGGTCGTATTGATGTTGTTTGGTTAGATACTCGTGATGCTCCGGCAGGTTCGCAATATTTTTCATCGCTCTATTACTCTTTTTCTATCGATCAGGGAGAAACATGGTCTGAAAATGAAAGGCTTTCAGAAGCATTCGATCCTCATATTGGCTGGCCACAACAGCAAAAAATGGGTGATTATTTCGATATGGTTTCCGATAATGGAGGCGCGCATCTTGCGTGGGCTAATACTTTAAACGGAGGGCAAGATGTTTATTATGCACATATCAAACCTCTTAGTACTGATATCGACAATTTGTTTGAAGAACAGGTTTTTAACTCTACAGTTTTTCCTAATCCTTTTATAAACGAAACTACAATTGGTTTTTCTCTTAGCAAGGCTGCAAATGTGAATATTGAAGTTTATAATGTGGTGGGACAAAAAATAAAAAGTTTATCGAATTGTAAGATGCTTGCAGGACAACATAGTGTGACTTGGAACGGATGCGATGATGCAGGAATTCGTTTGCGGGAAGGTTTTTATTTGTTGCGTTTAGAGGCGGGTAATTATAGTCAGACACAAAAAATATTGTTGACGAAATAAAAATACTAAAGCAGTAGGTGATAAAAACCAAACACTTGATTTTATAGATGGACTCTGATTATAATAGATTCAGTCTCAGTTTTTACTATTTACTGCTTTATATATAGTGGCTTTTTCAGTAGTGATAAGTCCGTCGGTTACCGCTTCATCCAGAAATGGTAAAATTTTATTAATGTTATTTTCTGTATCGATGATTTCAATTACAATAGGCATGTTTTCTGAGAGTCGCAGGATTTTTGAGGTTTGTATTTGGTGTCCTGCTTGATATCCCATAATACCTTTGAATACAGTTGCTCCGGCAAGTCCTAATTCTTGCGCTTTATAAACAATGGCTTCGTAAAGATTTTTCCCTTTGTATTGTTCCGTTTCCGGGATGAAAATTCGTAATAGAGTTCCTTGTTTTGGTAAAAGCGACATAGTAGGTGTTATTTTATGGTTTGTAAAATAAGTTTTGATAACATATATCCTAAGAATACCAGAATTATCCCGCCAAGGTTGCTTACTAATAAATATACTAAGGCGGTAAAAATATTGTTGTCTTTAATAAGGTTGAATGT
>JAYEOD010000133.1:0-4135 GCA_034722575.1 Bacteroidota bacterium
GAAGAGGAGATGATAGATAAAAAAATTAGCGATACAGAATATATTTTCTCTTCACGCTTGGAAGTTGATTACCTTAACGAAAAGTATGATTTGGGACTGCCTGAGTCGGAAGAGTACGAAACGCTATCTGGGCTTTTGCTAAGTTATAAGGAAAATATTCCACAAAAAGACGAAAAAATATTTATTGATGATAATATTTTTACTGTTTTGCACTCGTCTAAAACAAAAGTTGAGAAGGTACAACTAATAAAAAAGGCAGAATAATTAGTAATACATAAAAAATATTTTTTTTACTGCACTTACTATTGTAAATTTGCCTGTTTCATAAGTAAAAATAATTAATAAAGGATATGGCAGCATTAGGAAAAATAAGACAACGTTCCGGATTATTAATCGCAGTAATTGGTATAGCCTTAGCGGCATTTATTTTGGGTGACTTATTAAAGTCAAGTAATAGTCGAGGTGGTAATGTTCCGGTTGGGATTGTTAATGGCGAAGAAGTTAATTACAAAGATTATAACAGAAAAGCAGATCAGAATATTGAAAATCAACGTCAAAATTCTCAAACTGCAAATCTTTCCTCTAGTCAGCAATTTTCTGTGAAAAAAGGTACTTGGGATCAGATTGTAAAGAAAATTATTATGGATGAGGAGATTGGTGAACTTGGTGTTACCGTTTCTAAAGAAGAATTATATGACCTTGTACAAGGAAAAAATCCTCACCGTATTATAAAACAATATTTCCGCGACCCTAAAACTAATGAGTTTAACGGAGATTTGGTACGTCAGTATATCCAAAACCTCGATCAACTTGATGCAAAACAAATGCAGCAGTGGTTGTCGTTAGAAAAATATTTAAAAGAAGATAGAGTAAATGTTAAGTATAATAATCTTGTTTTAAAAGGTTATTATCTACCGGAGACTCTAGCTAAAATGGATTATTTCGATAAAAGTACAAAAGCTGATGTTGATTTTTTCGGTATTAAGTATGGTGCTATTGCTGATGATGAAGTAACTATTACTGAACAAGATTATCAGGATTATTATGAGAAAACAAAACAAAACTATCGTTCTAAAAAGGAGAGTAGAAAAGTAGAATATGTTGTTTTTAATATTAAAGCTTCTAAAGAAGATGTTTCAGAAACTGAAAAACAGGTTAACGACCTGTTTAGCGAGTTAGAAGAGACTGCAAAAGAAGATGTGCCTTCTTTTATTAATGCAACTTCCGATAAACAATATGCTGACAGATGGTTCTCTCGTGGGCAACTTCCTGCTCGTATAGAAAGTGTAATGTTCTCTTCAGAAGTTGGCTCTACAGTTAGCCCGTATTTAGAGAATAATGCTTTCCATTTTGCACAGCTTATGGAAACTACAATGCGTCCCGATTCTATGAAAGCATCACACGTATTGATAGCTTATCAAGGCTCTTCACGTTCTGAAGCTACCCGCTCTAAAGAGGATGCTCAGCAATTAGCCGATAGCTTATATAAAGTATTAAAACGTTCTCCTGCAAAATTTGCAGCTATGTCAAAACAATATTCCGACGGCCCTTCATCTACTAAAGGTGGTGACTTAGGATGGTTTGCTGATGGAAATATGGTGCCTGCTTTTAACGAAGCTGTTATCGATAATCGTAAAGGATCTGTTGTTCAGGTTGAAACAATGTTTGGTTTTCATATAATTAAAGTAACAGGAAAGAAAGCTTCTGTTAAAAAAGTAAAAGTTGCTCAATTTGCACGTGCTATTGTGCCTAGTAGCAAGACTTACCAAAATGTTTATATGAAGGCAAGTGCTTTTGCAGGTGAAAATGAGACTTATCAAGATTTTGAAAAATCTGTTGCAGAGCAGGGGGTAAATAAGCGCTCTACAGGATTTATTACAACTGATAAAAATAATATTCCCGGTCTTGAAAATCCTCGTCAACTAGTTCGTTGGGCTTTTAACGAAGAGACTGTTAAGGATAACGTTTCTGGTGTTATGGACGAAGATAAGAGCTATATTGTAGCTACTCTTGTTGATGTTCAGGAAGAGGGCTTTAAATCGCTTGCAGAGGTTAAAAAAGATATTGAACCACTTGTTCGTCGCGAGAAAAAAGCTGAGAAATTAATTAAGCAAATCGAAGATAAAGGTGTTGCTAACTTCGAGAAATTAGCTTTAAGTCTTGGTGCAGAAATTAAGCACTCTGATAAATTAAACTTTAAATCGTTTAATTTACCGGGTTTTGGTCGCGAAGTAGAAGCTGTTGCTAAAATATTTAATCTTGAAGAAAATAAAACTTCTGATCCTATACAAGGTAACATGGCTGTTTATATAGTTCGTCTTAATAAGCTTAATAAATCACCTGAATTAAATGATTATTCAGGAACAAGAAAAGCGTTAGAAAGTGCATTTATGAGAAGAGGTTACTCTATCTATAAAGCATTAGAGGCTAATGCAGTTATTGAAGATAATACTCTTATATATTTTTAAACAGAAATATATTTTAAAATATAAAAGGCCGTTTCTTATGAAGCGGCCTTTTTTTATGCCTTCTTTCGCATTACAATTGAAAAGAATAGTTGTAAATATTATTTGTGAGGCTGTGATTTGTATTGGTGTGGAATTATATCCGATAAGGTAAAAAATAGTGGCTTTATTTATAATATAAGTAAAAATTGTATGTTTATACCAGATAAAGTAACAGCGTGAAATTTTAAATTTTTGGCCATTTTAATAAATTATAATGTCCCTTATAAAAAGTAGATGTTTTTGTTTTATTGTAATTCTATTGCTTGAATTACCGCTATTTGCGCAGGTGACTTTTAATTCATCTGATATTCCGATAGTTATTATTGAAACAAATGGACTTGAGATTGTTGATGAGCCAAGAATTGTGGCTGATATGTTTATAATAGATCATGGAGCAAATATGAGAAATTCTGTTACCGACTCTATTAATGGATATAAAGGTAAAATTAGTATCGAAATTAGAGGTTATAGCTCTCAAACATTTTCTAAAAAGCAATATGGATTTGAAACACAAAATAACGATGGTAGTAATAATAATGTCTCGTTATTAGGGTTGCCATCGGAAAATGATTGGATACTTTCAGCTCCATATTCTGATAAAAGCCTGATAAGGAATATGCTTGCATATAATATTTCCGAAAGAATGGGACATTATGCTCCGCGTACAAGATTATGCGAATTAATCTTGAATGATGAATATATGGGTGTTTATGTGCTTACAGAAAAAATAAAAAGAGATAAGAAAAGAGTTGATATCTCGAAACTTAAGTCAAATGAAATTAGTGGTGATTGTTTAACAGGTGGGTATATTATTAAAATTGATAGATTGGAAGGTGATGGTGGTGGTTGGAATACTCCAATAGCAAATAAATATCTTCAGTATGAATATCCTGATAAAGATGTTATTGCCCCTGAACAAAAAATGTATATTAGTAATTATGTAAATGATTTTGAAGAGGTTTTGTTTTCTGATAATTTAAATGATTCTGTTAGTGGATATCGAAGTTTTATTGATTTTAATTCGTGTTTAGATTATTTTCTCGTTAACGAAATAGCTAAAAATATCGACGCGTATCGCTTGAGTACTTATATGTATAAGGATAAAGATAGTAAAGGAGGTAGGTTAACATTTGGCCCTGTTTGGGATTATAATGTTGCTTTTGGTAATGCAGATTATTTGTCGGCTTATAAAACAACCGATTTGATTGCTAAGAATGATCTGTGGTGGAGTAGATTGCTTCAAGATACAGCCTTTTGTGATGCTCTGGAATCCCGGTGGATTGAGCTTAGGACTAATCAACTTAGTAATATTAATGTTCTGAATATTATAGATTCGCTATCTGCAATTGTTTCTGAATCGCAAAAGAGAAATTTTCAACGGTGGAATGTTATTGGGAATGGCGTATGGCCAAACTATTATATAGGATATTCTTACAAAGATGAGATAGATTTTCTTAAATCTTGGGTGATTAACAGATTTAGTTGGCTGGATATGGAGTTGGTTAGGGATGGTTATGTGAATTATCCGGATGTAGAGATTAGCTTTTTTCCAAACCCTTTTAATTATTTTTTTACTTATGTTTTTTCTTTAAAAGAAGATTGTAATGTTACTTTAAGTTTGTTCGATT
>JAYEOD010000134.1:0-4122 GCA_034722575.1 Bacteroidota bacterium
ATGCACTTAAAAACGATAAACTGATAATAATGAATTGGAATCAACTGCTATCGACAAAACGATTTGGACAAGAAGAGAGAATAATTCCTGAAAAACATATTGCACGAACAGAATTTCAGCGCGATTACGACAGGATAATATTTTCGTCTCCGTTTAGGAGGCTACAAAATAAGACACAGGTTTTTCCCTTACCGGGAAGCGTATTTGTCCATAACCGTCTTACTCATAGCTTAGAGGTAGCATGTGTTGGCAGGACTTTAGGGAATATGGTTTCTGAAAGAATTCTTTCAGAAAAACAAGAAGATTCTATTTTACTTCACGAACTTGGTACTATTGTCTCTACTTCATGTTTGGTTCATGATATTGGGAATCCACCCTTTGGCCACTCCGGCGAAAAGGCTATCTCTACTTTTTTTGAATCGGGAGAAGGAAAAAAAATAAAAAAGGAGTGTCATTTATCAGAGCAACAATGGAAAGACCTGATTACTTTTGAGGGAAATGCAAATGCACTGCGTCTGCTAACGCATCAATTCCAAGGTCGTAGAAAAGGAGGTTATGCACTAACTTACTCTACACTGGGCTCGATGATAAAATATCCTTACAACTCTCTTTCTAATACAAAAAACAAATTTGGTTTCTTTTATACTGAAGAGGAGAGCTATAAAAAAATTGCAGAGGAACTCGGACTAACACTACTCGATAGTGAAAAAGGGATTTTTGCACGTCACCCACTTCTGTTTTTAATGGAAGCTGCGGATGACATTTCTTATCTGATAATGGATTTAGAAGATGCCCATAAGCTAGGGATTATGTCGAGCGAACGTACCAAAGAGATTCTAAAGAAATTTGTTTCTAAACCGGAGATGCTGAAAAAAATAGAGAAAACATTTTTAGAGGTCACAGATGCTAACGAACAAATTTCGTACTTACGAGCTATAGTAATAAACCAACTTGCCACAGAATCTGTAAATATCTTTATGAATAACTACGAAGGTATTATGAGCGGAGAATTTCAGAAACATCTTACGTCGGAACTTTCTGAAACTTCAGCACAAAATATTAAAGAGCTGCAAGATATAAGCTATAAAGAGATTTATTCGCACAAAAAAGTTATTGAAATAGAGCTGGCAGGATTTAATATTTTGGGTGAGCTAACTAAAGAATTTGTAGAAGCGGTTTTAAAACACGAAACACTATATCACAAAAAAATAATTGCATTAATACCAAAACAATATACTATTGATGGAGTTAGTGCATATGAAAAAATCAGATCGGTAATAGATTTTATTTCCGGTATGACAGATTTATATGCTCTTGAAATATTTAGAAATATTAAAGGTATAGAGATGCCGTCTTTGCGTTAGTGTTTGTTTACAATGTCCGCTCTCTTCGTTATTCTTCACTACTTTTTAACATACAATACTTTACAACTATAATACATGAATTACAATTTCGATAAAATCATATCCCGCAAAGGGACTAATTGCATTAAATATGATGAACTGGGTACAATTTTCGGAAGAGAAGATTTAATACCTATGTGGGTTGCAGATATGGACTTTAAACCACCCACCTTTGTAACTAAAGCTGTTCAGAAACGTGCCGAGCACTCAATATTAGGATATACCCTACGTCCTGATTCATACTATGAAGCAATTATTAATTGGAATAAAAAGTGCCATGGATGGACAATACAAAAAGAGTGGATTTCGAACAGCCCGGGTGTTGTGCCGGCAGTTAATATGGCAATACTAGCTTTTTCTAATCCGGGCGACAATATCATTTTACAAACGCCGATATATTTTCCTTTTTTTGATGCTGTAAAACTCAACAATCGCAAAATACTCAACAATCCACTAAAGTTAGAAAATGGGAGATACAAAATGGATTTTGTTGATTTAAAGAAAAAGATCAATTCAAAAACCAAAATGATTTTATTAAGCTCGCCTCATAATCCGGGCGGCAATGTATGGAAAAGAGAGGAGCTTAAAGAGTTAGGAGATATCTGTAAGGAAAATAATATAATTATCCTATCGGATGAAATCCATAACGACTTAATTTTTAATGGAAATACCCATACTCCAACGGCTTCTATTTCGGAAGAGATAGCTGAAATTACTTTAACTTGTATGGCTCCCAGCAAAACATTCAATTTAGCAGGATTATCTACGGCATATGTAATAGCATCTAATAAAGAAATTTTAAACAAGTATAATGCAGAGGTAGAAAAACTGCATTTAGGAATGGGTAATACTTTTGGTATTACAGCACTAGAAGCCGCTTATAACCACGGAGAAGAGTGGCTAAAACAACTATTACAATATTTACAAGAAAATGTTAACACTGTGGATTCCTTTTTTAAAAAAGAATTACCACAAGTAAAAATCATTATTCCGGAAGCCACTTATTTAATTTGGATTGATTTTAGAGATACAAATATTGAACCTGACAAACTAAATGCTATCTTTATAAACCATGCAAAAGTAGCCATTACCGATGGAAGGATGTATGGAGAAGAAGGGAAAGGATTTTTCAGAATGAATATTGCTTGTCCGAAATCGGTAGTAGAGACTGCTTTAAAAAGAATTAAAACAGCTATTCTATCACAAATGAAATAGAATAGCAATATATAATTTTATTATTGATGAAACTAGCCATATACAACTAAGTTGAAATTGATTGATTGACCGGTTGGTTTTTATCTCAGACTTTCAGCCTGAGGGAATTGTAGGGAATTGCGTATCACAGGGCGATGCCCTGTGTTGAAATATTTAAGGCTTTCAGCCTTTTTCTTGTCCGCTGAGGCAGATTAATTGAATATAACATGATCCATTTTCATTGGATCAAAAAAATTAGATTAATTCGTTTAATTCGATGAAACGAGCCATACTAAAACTTTTAATACACACGACAATGGTTATAAATGTGAAGCTCCATCCGACAAATAAAAACTGAATTAATTACGAATGGCGAATGAAAAATTGAATGATTGAATGAATAAACAAATCGACAAAGAAAACATTGTGTTAAATAGAAATCTTAATGCACTGGTATCAGGGTAAACAAATTATAAACGGATGAAACGAGCCATACTAAAACTTTTAACACACGACAATGATTATAATGGCGACTTCCATCCGACCAATTAAAAACAAATTATAAACGGATGAAAATAATTTTATTTCATGCAGATTTCGCAGAATAACGCAGAAAAAACATATAAATCCTGTCTAAAAAATTAAACTCATGAAAAAAACTCTATCTATTATAGTTATTTGGTTTATGTTTACAACAGTTTTTTCGCAAGAGAATTCTGTTATTGTAAAGCAATCATACACAAACAGCGCTGTAATAATTGCTAATGGAACAAATCCTGAAGCTGTAATTGATGGAGATTTTCAGTCGAAATGGGAATCGGAGGCACCGCTTCCTACTAACTATATTAGCGATACTGCCCTTAACATCCTGTTAAAGAAAAACAACATAAAACCTACACACAGCACTTTTGTAAAAGCAACAGATGGGAGTACCGACAACAACATCCTGATAAAGGAGACAAATGGAGTAGCACAATTTGCACTGCGATTTACACTGCCAAAAAAACTGAAATTATTATCGGTAAAATTAAATTGCAAATCGCAAGTACAGGTTCAGCTGCACGATAATAGTGGCAGAGTGGTGTATAGAAAATTCTACTCGCCCGAAAACAATTACCAGATACAAAATTTCATACTTCAGGGAATTAATGTTTCACAAATCAGTTTGGTGTCGGAACAGGAGTTTATGCTATTTGAAATTGCCGCCATGGACAGCAATCCCAAAACAGAAATTGTTATAGATTTTAAAGCAGAGAAAACCGTGGGATGGGTACATACAAAGCATTATGCCGGCGAAAACATCACGAAACTTACTTTGTACGGCAAACCAGAAAGAGGCAGTTGGGAAAAACTCTCAGAGCTAAACCCAAAAGCTTTGAATCCTGTTACTACTCGTTTTAAAAAAAATAAAAGACTAAGGTATTTAAAATTAACCTACGAATTAAATAACAAGCCCTACTCGAAAGCTTTTTTGTGGGAGATAAAGACCTATGATAAAAGCGGCCCTTTCGGGGATTTTCCAACA
>JAYEOD010000135.1:0-4106 GCA_034722575.1 Bacteroidota bacterium
TGCACATCAGGAATTGTAAATGGATTTTCCTTAACTATATTTTTAAAAGTTTGTCTGTTTTCATAACCTGTAATGCCACCAAATATCGAGAAATATCCCGGGATTATATGAACTTTAGCATATACTTCGGGGAATATTTTAAACTCTGTGGAGTTAGTGTCGGCCATTATAGAGCTAAGCGATACACCGGCAGCAAGTTCGTAAAATCCGTTTTCTACTTTTAGCTGAGGGGTTATGTGCATATGAATTGAGTTTTCTGCTTCTATGCTGTCGCCGGAGTTGTAAAACTCGAATATCGCGTTAATAGCAAATGCTTCGCTCTCTATAAAATCGAGCCATTCTACAGGTTTGTGAGCGTGTGTGGTTAGAGTAAAGCAATTTTCCATAGAGTTATAATCATCCCACCAATGGTAAAAATTAGCGTTTGCACTATACTGAAGTTTTTCGCTGTCGGTGTTACTGCTGGCGTATTTTATATTGGTTTCTATTTTAGATGCTACTCTTTTTATATCGTTGTCATCGTATGAAATCCCAGGAAAATCATTGGGTTTAAAACCGTAATAATGTGTCATTTCGCGATTGTAATCGATATTTCCCATTACAGAGGTGTTTTTAAAAATCTTTTTTCCAAATACGGAAACTTTATTATGACTGTTGCTGCTGGTAGCGTAATCGTTAATAGTTCCCGATGAGGAGAGGTGTTTTAGGTGAACACCCAAAATTAAATTGTCACTCTGTTTTGATGCGGAATATAGTTCGGCAAAAGGCGTTTTGTAATTGCCTATACCGGCTTTTATGTAGTTACTAAAAAGTTTTTCTGTGCTTCTGGTGTCTTTAACCCTGACCGCCGACAGAGGCTCGAGAGAGAAATTTGCATTGAGTTTTTGAGGCGTTATTGAGTACGACTGTTTTGCTTTAGTAATTTTTTTATAATTTATCTTAGGAAAGATATCAATCTTTCGTGCATCAGAAATAGAAGGCTGGTAAGGCGCTATAATAGTTATTTCTTCAGAGTATTTTTTCACTTTCTTTTTTTTCTGTGCAAAGGCGTCTCCTCCAATTAACGAAAGAAATAAAATGCTAAGTGATAATATATATGCTGTGTTTTTCATGGTTACTCGTTTTGTATTAATAGTTGTCAACATTTTGTTCTTCCTTTTTTGCTTTTTGCTCTTCTTGTAGCTTTTGCTCTTCTAGTTTTTTCTCGATTTTCTCGATTTTTTGCTTTTTCATTATAGCAATATCAAGAAGCTCTTTACCGGAATAGTTTTCAATAATACTTTGAAGTGTCTGTTTTGCTTGAAACAGATTTTTTGTTTTTACATAAACATCCGATAACAGGATAAAACTTTTTGCCAGCCAGTAATCGTATGCTGCAAATTCTTCGCTAATCTCAAAAATAATTTTCTCTGCTGCATCAAAATTTTCGTTCTGATATTCGTGCCATGCAATAAAATATTTTGCTTCGGCACCTGTTTCCGATTTTGAATTTTTTAATACAATAGTATATTCTGCTTTGGCTTTGTTGTTATCGCCAAGCTCTTTTGCTGAACGAGCAATAATAAGATGCGCCTCGTTTTTTATTTTGCTGTTTACTTTTTTATCTCCCAATAAAAGGGTTGATGCTGCAATAGCTTCTTTATAATTTTTAAGATGATAATTAGTGCGCATTAATCCTGTAGAAGCGAGTTGTATGTTCTCTTTATACTCGGCAAGTTTCGACAGTTTAGTAAAATAATTGTGCGATTTTTTATACTCTTTATTATCGTAAATTATTGTTGACGCTTTTGCTAATGCGCTCTCGGTAAAGTTCGATAGCGGTTGTGCGATAACAAATTCATAGTCGCCAAGAGCTTTTTCGTACTCTTTGTTTTTGTATTCGCACTGTGCCTTGTAAAAATGTGCGTTTAATACAAAAGCGCCTTGTGGAAATTTTGTTATGTAGTTATCAAATTCCGGAATACTGCGATTGTAATCGCCTTTCATGTAAATATTTTCTGCTGCAATATATGTTACAGAGTCTTGCTCACTGATGGTGATGTTACTGTTTAGTGTCTTCGCGAAAGCGAAATACCCATCAACGTTATTCATGTCAACATAAATATTTTTTATAATAGATAAGGCTTCGTGAGCCTCTATTGTGCCGGAATATTTTTTTGCAATATCTTTAAGTGTTGCAAGTGCTTTTTTATTTTGGTCGTTATTATAATAAATCAATCCCGATTTTAAGTAAGCCTTTTTAATATGTGTGCTTGTAGGGAATTGTTTTATAACATTGCTAAAATGTTTTATAGCTTCGGTATTATTATCTTGTAATAAATATGTCAGCCCAATTTCATATTCTGCATCATCGCGGAAATGCGATTTTTTTTGTGTTCGTAACAGATGGTCGAGTTGCAGTATTTTTTTCGACAGCTCTCCGCATCCACCAAATGCTAAGGCTTTTTGATATATAGCATAGTCTTGATCGACAGCATTTTTAACAATAGCTTTATCGTAGTATTCAATAGCTTTTTGATACTCTTTACTAATAAAATAGCAGTCGCCTAGTCTGATAAAAGCATCGTGAATTATTTCCGGTTTCCGATTTTTAGAGCCGATAGTATATTTTTTAAAAAAGTTTATTGCTTTATTATATTGTTTTTGTTGAAATGCAATATATCCCATGTTGTAGTATGCTGTAGGATATTCCGATAATCCATAAGCTCCTTGTGTATGTAAAAAATCATCGAAAGATTTGAAAGCTAAATCGTACGATTTTTTTTGGTAATACGATTCTGCTGTCCAGTATTTACACATGGCAATAGTGTTATTATCGTATTTATATTTTAACGACTCCTTAAATAATCCGATTGCCTCAAAGTAGTGTCGGTTATTAAATATCTCTACTCCACGGTAATAGGTTATTTTTTGATAAGCCTTTTTTAGTCGTTCTGTTTTATTGTTTATCTTTTTAAATGCATTAATTGCATTTTGATAATCTTTCGAGGAGAGGAAAATATCTACCAAAAAGCTGTTGATTTCATCTAAATGCTTAGAGTTAGGAAATTCTTTTATGAATAGTTGAATTGCTTCGAAAGCATTATTGTATGGTGTATATGGATTTTCGTAGCTTAATTTCACAAAGCTATATAAAGCATCTTCGCGAAGCGTGTTGTTGATTTTTATTTTGTATGCAGATAGAAATGCATTTCCTGCAAATTTCTTTTGGTCGGTTTTTACATAACACATTCCCAGGTGATAAAAAGCATTTTGTTGTAAAGTATCGTTACTGTTGTTATTGCCGGCTTTTTGGAATTTCTCTATCGCCTTTTGATAGTGTTCGGTTTGATAATAGACGAAAGCCAGTTGATAGGTTACCTCTGCGTCAATTCTTTTTCTTGTATTATCGAAATAGTATTCAAAATATTCTATTGCTTTATCATAATGGTTTTTCTGATACCACGCTTCACCAATTAAGTGCGACAGTTCAGGACGACGTTTTTTATTTATTGTTTCTAATAATGGTGTCCCGGATGCGATTATTTCGTCGTATTTTTTTTGATGGAAATAGATGTGTACAATATAATACGATACCATATTACCATACTTTGGATTGCTGCTTAATTTTTGAAATCCTGCTAAAGCGTCCTGATAATCGCCTTTTTCGTATGCTATATAGGAATAGTAGTAGTTTGCCTGAGTAGAATAAATTGAGTTGATATCTTTTATCTCAAGAAAAGCCTCTTGCGCCTCTTCGTAATTTTTTCTTTTATAATGACAGTAACCGGACTTGAAATAATACTCTACCAACTCTTCGTTAGTAAGAAGGTTTGGATTTACTTTTGTAAAAGTTTTTTGTGCGGTATAGTATGATTTGTTGCCAAACTGGTGTATGGCCAGTTGGAAATAAATTTTCTTTGAACGACTTTTTTCAGGGTGTTGTTCAATAAAAATATTTAACAAACCTTCGGCATCTTTGTTCTCCAGCTTTATTGCCGACATAGCACGTAAATATTCCGCTTCTGTTTTATTCTCGATATTAATATCTTTTTCTGTAAGATATTGATCAAGAATTTGTCGCGCCGAAGCATATTTTTTTGCTTGATAGAGTTGTTTCGCTTGCG
>JAYEOD010000136.1:0-4092 GCA_034722575.1 Bacteroidota bacterium
AGCAGCCTCTCGCTTAAGCGATAAAAAATATCCTAATGGTTATGTTCTTTTCGAGAAGATAGATTACGAGCTTGGTATAGCACAAAAATTTGAAGAGATAGTGAAAACTGCTTCAGTAGAGGTGATAACAAAAAAAATTCCGGAAGGTACTATAATGGTATATTAGGTGGAAGTTGGATTGTATTTCTGTTTATTTAATAGTTTTACAGTTGTAATAAAATCAGCTACAGGTTTTATTGTAGCTGATTTTGTTATTATTTTATAGTGTGGTTTTTAATACTAAAAAGATGTTTTCTGCTTCGGGATTTGATATTAATGAAGCCTCAATAGGTATTTTATAATTATCAATTGAAATGGTTTTTGATGCAGAGCAACCTATATTAACAATTGCTGCATCAGAAGCATATAGTCCTTTGTTAGGTGTACCTCCGACGAAAAATGAAAAATTATATAACGAGGATGAGAACGAATATTTTGCTTCAAAATACGAAGAGTAGTTATTATCACCATTAGCGTCTTTGTCGTTTCCATAGAAAAATGTTGCGGCAGTTACTGTTAAAGGAAGTTTTTTACCTAAAAAGTATGATGCAGAAGCTTCTAAGACATGATTTGTAGAGGAATTCCCCCAATTGAAATGATCGAATTGCGATAAATTTTCTTCATTTTCTGTGTAGTAATCGTTAATTGTGATTGTGAAATTTTTGTATAAGTAGCCCATATAAAAATCTACCTCAGCATAATTATCTGTTAAAGCGTAGCTTCCCCAAGATCCGATAAAGAAATTTTTATATGAAACTCCAATTTGTGGCTGTATGTTTGTACTATTGCTGTATAATAATCCGCGCCATACATATCGGCTGACAATATCTGCATTTAATGATACAGAGATGTCGCTATTACTTTTGTTTTCTGTTTCCTGGGAGAAAACAAAATTGCTTGATAGAATAAATATTGTGATAAGAAAAATTAGTTTCTTCATGATTATTTTTTGTATGATTAAAAATTATGGTTGAACAACTATGTAAATAGTAGTTGTTCAAGCATATAATTAACATTGAAAATTTATTTGTATAATGCGATGTTAAGCTATATAAAGAGATTTTGCCGGCGATTTTTTTTGTGTTAATCGCGATACAACTATTATGGTTATTAAACTACTAACCATAGCGAGAGTTCTGAATGGGAAAAGTACTTCACCATTTTGTATCATTGGATAATCTATTGTAATAGGTATTCCTAATGTGGTGTCTCCAGCCCCCATTCTTAAAATAAACGCTATAACGAAACCAGCGAAAGAACCCCAAACATTTGCTTTTTTATCATAAAGCGCTGTTACAAGTTGAGGGAATAGTAAGCAATAAACAAAGTCGCTACATAAAAACCATAGTGCGTAAACACTAGATATTTTCAGAGCTAGAAGGGTAGCTGTAATACCTATAATCCAAATACTTTTTTTAATTACTTTTGTTAAATTTCCATTAGATATTTTTGATTTTACTAATGGGCGATATATATTCCAACTTGCCATTGAAGATGCCGAAAGAATAGAAGAGTCAACAGACGACATTACAGCTGCAGCAAGTGCTCCTAGTCCAATTGTCGCTATTGATCCGGGGGTTAAATATCTTATTACATAAGGTAAAATTAATGCTGAATCAGTTGGGGCGGAACTAGCTCCAAAAGCTTGCCAGTCGGACACTGAAGAGCCGATTATCCCAATCATAACTGGAGGAATGGCCGCAAAAAAACAAACGATTCCTGCTATTATAGACAGACGTACAGCCGTTTTTTTGTTTTTTGATGATAATACACGCTGAAAATATACTTGCCAAGGAATACCACCAAAAATTAACACTAATGCAAAATCCCACCAATTTAAGTAGTAATCACCTAAAACCTCTTTCGAAGGAATAAATGAAGCTAATCCTCCCATGTTAAGTTGGTATTGTTCCCAAGCGTTATCCCAACCACCTACGGTATCTAAGGCAAATGGGACAACAATAATCAGACCAATAAAAAGAAGTGCTAATTGAATTACATCTGTTAAAGCAACAGCCCATAAACCCCCAATAGCGGTATATGTAATAGCAATTAACGATGATATTATTATTGAAGTTTGAATATCGAGACCTAAAACAGTAGCAAATGTGGCACCTAGTGCAGTAAGAATAGCTGCTGTCCAAAACACTTCGCCAAGTAATGCCGGAATAAAAAGAATTGATGCCATTTTTTGTCCGTAACGCTGAGAGAGAGGATCTAACATTGTTTTAAATTCGTAATGCCGCATTTTTCTTGCAAAAAACAGTCCTCCAATAATAAGGCTTAAGCCATATCCCCAAGGTGCTTGAACCCACATTAACCCAAATTCCGGATTGTATGTGTTTTCTGCTGTTCCATTAATGTATCCTCCACCTAACCATGTGGCACTCATTGTAAATACGGCAATCCATAACGGAATGTTTCTTCCTGCTAACATAACATCTGTACTTGATTCAGTTTTTTTCAAGTTTGATGCGTAAGTTCCCATATAAAAGATAACTCCATAAAAGAATATCATAGTAACAAAACCTGGCCAAAAGACGTCTGCGTCTGAGTAATAGTATAAATAAATCCCCACCAAGCTTAATATAGTGATTAAGATTGCTGTGGGTTTTAAGTTTTTTGTAATTGTTTTTTTTGAACTCATGTAAATACTTCTGTTTTAATATGAAAAATATACAGTTGTAAGGAAAAGTCTTTTACAACTGTATATTCCTTAATTTATCAAATTAATAAGTTTGGTATTTTCTAGAAGAAAACCTGCAAGTGATTCGTTTCTTGTTGTATAGTAAATCACTTGCAGGTTAAATCAAAATCTGTTTTTATACTTCTTCTTTTGCTAGGGGTTTTTTGCCAAGAATGATATCTGCGGCCTTTTCAGCAATCATTAGAACCGGAGCATAAATGTTACCATTTGTAATAAGTGGCATTACTGAAGCATCTACAACACGTAAATTCTTAACACCGTGTACTCTAAGTTGATTGTCGACTACAGCCATTTTATCATAGCCCATTTTACAAGTACAGCTTGGATGGTAAGCACTCTCTCCGTCTTTTGCCACCCAGTCTAATATTTCTTTATCAGTTTGAACACCGGATCCGGGTGAAATCTCTTTTCCGCGAAGTTCATCGAAGGCTTTTGTTTCTATAAGTTCTCTTGATTTTTTAATAGCAGCTATCCAATTTGTCTTTTCGTCTTCTGTTGAGAGATAATTAAATAATATGCTTGGTGCTTGATATGGGTCATTCGATTTTATTTTCACATGACCTCTTACATCTGTATTCATGGGGCCTACATGAAGCTGAAATCCATGTCCTTCTGCCGGAGCCGTGCCATCATAACGAATAGCCAGTGGTAAAAAATGAAACTGCAAGTTAGGATACTCTTTATCATCATGACTTTTTATAAAACCACCTGCTTCAAAGTGATTTGTAGCTCCCGGACCTTTCCTCCTAAATAACCAATCGAATCCGATTTTTGGAGCTCGCCATGGACTTAAGGATGAAAATTCTGAAATAGGTTTCTTACACTCCCACTGTACATAAACTTCTAAATGATCTTGGAGGTTTTCGCCAACTCCCGGTAGATTGTGTACTACATCAATATTATGTTTTTTTAGCTCTTTACTATTTCCAACTCCTGAAAGTTGAAGTAGTTGTGGCGAGTTTATAGCTCCTCCGCAACTTATTGTTTCTTTTGAATATACTTGATGCAGTTTGCCTTTTTTCTTATATTCAACACCAATGGCTTTTTTCCCTTCAAAAATAATGCGGTGAACCATTGCCATTGTTATAACAGTTAAATTTGATCTCTTCTTCACGGGATGAATATAAGCTCTTGCAGTACTCATTCTTCGCGAGTTATTAATTGCTTGATCAAATTTACCAAAACCCTCTTGGTTTTTGCTGTTAACATCGTCAGTTAAAGGGTATCCGGCTTCCTGAACAGATTTAAAGAAAACATTAAATAATGGGTTTTTATTCTTTGGTGTAGTGAGTGTTAAAGGTCCTTTATCACCATGGTATTTATCTGGTCCAACAATTCTTTTTTCA
>JAYEOD010000137.1:0-20380 GCA_034722575.1 Bacteroidota bacterium
TAATGCAGGTAACTACCACTTCTTATTAATTGACCCGCAATATGAGTTCCTAATTTTGAATTATCAATTTCATCAACAACATTACTTATTCTTATTGTAAAGTCAATAAATCTATCTTCTAAATCAATTTTTTTCATTCTTTATTTTTTTATTGATTATTGTGTGTTGTTTATTGAGTGTTTTTTTTAAATAATATCAATAGTTAATGTCAAAATAAATATCACCCACCCTGTTCGACATAAAGCCAAATTTGTTTTACCGTAAATCTGTAGGCTTGCGGATTTGAAATCTTACCTGTTTTAATTCTAAATTAGTTTTTAAATAATATCTTTGCAAAAATTAAAAAAGAATAATTTTTTTGCGATTTGTTATAATGTAATCGTTGAAAATAAATTATATAGATATGCAAGCAGGTGATGTAGAGATAATGGCTCCGGTTGGTTCGTACGAATCGTTAATGGCAGCTATACAAGGAGGAGCCGATTCGGTGTATTTTGGTATCGGACACCTAAATATGAGATCGAAATCGTCGAAGAATTTTACTATTGATGATTTACAGAAGATTGTTGAAATCACTAAACAGCATGGCGTTCGGACATATATTACTATTAATACGGTGATTTACGACAGTGAGTTAGAAGATATGAAAGAGCTTGTAAGAGCTGCTAAAAAATATGGTGTTACAGCAATTATAGCCGCTGATATGTCGGTAATTAATTATGCTAAATCGCAAGGGGTAGAAATTCATATCTCTACGCAATGTAATGTTACTAATATCGAAGCAATAAAATTTTATTCTCAGTTTGCTGATGTAGTGGTTACTGCTCGTGAGCTGAATCTGAATCAGGTTGCTGCTATTACCGAAACCATCCGTAAAGAAAATATTACGGGTCCTTCGGGAAAACAAATTCAAATAGAGATGTTTGCACATGGCGCATTGTGTATGGCGGTTTCGGGAAAGTGTTATCTGAGTCTTGATAATATGAACTCTTCGGCAAATCGTGGTGCTTGTTTGCAGCCTTGTCGCAGAAAATACGATGTAAAAGATAAAGATAGCGAGATTGAGTTGGAGGTAGACAACGAATATATTATGTCGCCAAAAGATTTAAAGACAGTACATTTTTTAAATAAAATTCTTGATGCCGGGGTAAAGGTGCTGAAAATAGAGGGGCGTGGCCGTTCGCCGGAATATGTTAAAAAGGTTACGCAGACGTATAAAAAAGCTGTAGAAGCCTATTTTGAAAATGATTATACCAAAGAAAAAATTGAAGAGTTTAATACTGATTTAAACAGTGTTTATAATCGTGGATATTGGAACGGATATTATTTGGGACAGCGTTTAGGCGAGTGGACAGAGAAATATGGTTCGCAGGCAACACAGAAAAAAATCTTTGTGGGTAATGTAACTAATTTTTTCTCGAAATTAAATGTTGTAGAGCTAAAAACAGAAACGGTAAACAATTTATCTGTTGGCGATAAAATATATATTATGGGCTCTACAACAGGTGTTTACGAAGATGTTGTAAAAGAGATTCGCGTTGATTTAATACCTGTTGAACAAACAAAAAAAGGAGACCTTTGCTCTTTCCGTGTAAATCAAACTATTCGTCGTGGCGATAAGGTTTTTAAAATTATTAAAGCAAATAAAAAGGAGATAGATTTTCAATCGTAATTTATGAAGAGATATAATATTCATACACACAGCACTTATTGCGATGGCAAAGCCTCTTTGGAAACAATGGTGAAAGCTGCTATTGCAAAGAATTTTAAGATACTTGGCTTTTCGAGTCACGCTCCAATGCCCTTTGAAAATTATTTTTCTATTGTTAATCATACAGAACTTAAAAAGTATTGTGATGAAGTACGTAGTTTGGCAGAGAAATATAGGTCACAAATCAAAATTCATCTCTCTTTAGAGATAGATTTTATTTCCGGTATCACTACTCCTTTTGCCTCTTTCAGAGAAGAGTGTGGCTTGGATTATACAATAGGCGCTGTGCATCTTGTTAAAAACAACAAAAATAATTTGTGGTTTATTGATGGCGGCGATATTGATATTTATGATGATGGATTAAAAACTCTTTTTGATAACGACATCCGAAAAGCTGTAAAAACTTATTATCATCAGGTTAACGAAATGATAACCACACAAAAGCCTGATATGGTAGCGCATTTTGATAAAATAAAGATGAATAATAAAGGGCGTTATTTTTCGGAAAACGAGCAGTGGTATGTCGATTTAGTTGATGAAACACTCGAAAATATTAAAGCTAATAATTGCGTAATGGAAATAAATACGCGAGGAATTTATAAAGGACGCTCAGAAGTTCTTTTTCCGGGAACGGAAATCATCCGTAAAGCAAAAGACCTGAAAATTCCAATGAGCTTGAATACCGATGCGCATCACCCAAATGACCTTGACGGACACTATGATGAAACGATAAAAATGCTTAATAAAATGGGGGTTTACACATCGTGGTATTTTGATAGTGGAGAGTGGAGGGACATAACGCTGTAACAGCTATTTTTTCTCTATAATATTACGATACTGTTGATAGCGATCGAAAATTTCGGAGACATAATTAACGGGCTCTTCGCCACGAGCATAGCCATAATACACAACAGAGTCGTTATAATATTTTGGTTGTGATTTTTTTCTCAAATAAAAAGAGACGTTTTTGTCCCATACCAATGGGTCTCCTCCGTACTTTATTGTTAATCTCATAGCATCATAAATATGTGCTATGCCGACATTATAAGCCGCAAGTACATATTTTTTCCGCTCGTCGGTATCAATAATTTTATCTTTAAACTGCTTGTCGAGCCACAGAATATATTTACAACCGGCTTCTATTTGTTGTTGTGGAGAAGAGGAGGCGTCAATACCATACGACGCCATTGTTTTGGGCATCATTTGCATTAATCCATATGCTCCCATCCACGATTTTGCTTTTGGCGAAAAGTTCGATTCCTGATATATCATCGAAGCAAATAATCGCCAGTCCCACCCAATTTTTTCCGCATTAATCTTAATTATCGAATCATATTTCGAAATGTTATTCCCTGTTAACGAATGATAATTGCTTTTGATATAATTCGCCATCCGAGGGTCTTTAAAATATTTATTATATAAGGTGTTAGAGTAATATGAATTATCGAAAGAGGCTTGCCAATTATTAATAACAGTGCGCAAGCTATCGGAATTTTTGTTTACTGCCCACGAAATATTTTGTGGAAAAGAGACAGGTGTTTTAATATCGATATTAGGATAATATCTTCTATTCACCTTTGCAACATGTTCGTCGGCAACAGTATATTTTATCTTTTTTTCATTAACAAGCTTTATCAGTTCTTCTACGCTGAGCTCCGATGGTTTTACAAAAATAGTATCGCCAATTTCATCCATCAAATTTGTTAATCTGCTTTCGAACGAAGTATTTTGCTGAACATAAATAGTCTCTTGCGCTAATTCCAGAGTATTGCGCAGCAACTTCTTTTCTAGTTTTTCGTAGGTAGAAATTTTTCTCCAGTTGTCGGGTTTGCGTTGTATAAGAACCTGAGTGCTTTGGTATATGGGGTCGGTAAACGAAATTATCTTTTTCCTTTTCTGACTCACTGTTAAATCGAATGCCAATAAATCTACTCTGTTATTTTTTAATAGAGAGAAGGATTTGTGAATGTCGTTTTCGGGAATGATATTTATTTTTAAATTTTGCGAGGCAGCAAAGCGTCTCACTCTATCATAATGATATCCCATTGGTGTACCCCGATAAATAAAATAATTTGTGGTGTTGTAATTTGTAGCAACATTTAAAACACCTCGCTTTTTTATTGTCGAAAAATAAGTTGAAGAAGAGAGAGAAGCCTCCGACTCTATTTTTGAGCTGGTATTATTATTTTTATCGCTACTGTTTTTGCAAGATGTAAAAGTGCTCAACAGTAATAATACCAAGCCATATAAAATAATATGTGTCCGGTTTTTTATCATATTGCTTAGGCAAGATAATAAAAAAAACTGATTTTCAAAAGGTTATAATTAGGATGCTAGTAGTAGCAACGGATATAGGATTGTTGTGTGCACTGTGCGCAGTATTTATTATATCGCAAAAAAACGATTAATGAAAAATAATACTGCGCTCAGTAAATAAAAATAAGTAACAGTAAAATCACATCTTAGAAACCTTATTCTCTACAATTTTATATTTTTCTCCGCTTTCGGGACAAGTAGCTAAGCCATTTTCGTCGAAATTTAATCTGTGACCATATTCACTCATCCATCCTATTCTTCGAGCCGGATTACCGACCACTAAGGCATATGCAGGAACGTGTTTTGTAATTACCGCACCGGCTCCTATAAAAGCAAACTCTCCAATATCATGACCACATACTATTGTTGCATTAGCTCCAATGCTGGCTCCTTTTTTAACAATGGTTTGTGAATATTCTCCTCTGCGATTTACTGCCGAACGCGGATTTGTAACATTTGTAAAAACCATCGATGGACCTAAAAAAACGTCATCTTCGCATATTATACCGGTATAGATAGATACGTTATTCTGAATTTTTACATTTTTCCCTAAAATAACATCGGGTGATATTACAACATTCTGTCCTATATTACATTTTTCGCCAATTGTGCAGTTTGACATAATATGCGAGAAGTGCCATATTTTTGTGCCTGCGCCAATATTGCAATCTTCGTCGATAACTGCTGTTTCGTGTGAGAAATATTTTTTTTCGCTCATAGCTATTTTTATTTTCTGATAAATTCTTTTACTGCATTAATAATTTCATCTTGTAGATCTTCGGTCATTTCGGTGTGGATAGGGAGAGATATTACACGTTTCGAAAGATCTTCGGTAATAGGTAATGCTCCCATTTTATGACCGTAATGTTTATACGCTTCTTGCAAATGAACCGGCACAGGATAATAAACAGCTGCAGATATGTCTTTGCTATGAATAAATTTAACTAATTCATCTCTATCGATATTTTTTGTAACAAGAGTGTATTGGTGATATACATGAGAAGATTTTTTATCAACAACAGGAGTTGCAAGTTGAGGAATATCTGCGAAAGCATTATTATAATAATTTGCAGCTTTTTGGCGAGCTTCAGCATACTCATCAAGATGTTTTAATTTAACATCTAATATGGCAGCCTGAATAGTATCTAATCGAGAATTCACCCCAATATTATCATGATAATATCGTTTTGTCATTCCGTGATTTACTATACTACGGCATTTTTTTGCCAACTCGTCGTTATCAGTAAAAATTGCACCGCCATCGCCAAAAGCGCCTAAATTTTTCGATGGGAAGAAAGAGACGCATCCTATATTACCAATTGTACCAACCTTTTTCTTTTCACCATTACTAAAAGTGTAATCAGCACCTATTGCCTGACAAGTATCTTCTATTACAAACAGATTATATTTATCGGCAATCCTCATAATCTCTTCCATATTACTACTTTGCCCGAAAAGATGAACCGGGATAATAGCCTTTGTTTTGGAAGTAATTTTTTTTCCTATCTCTATTGTGTCAACAGTAAAAGTATCAATATTAACATCAACAAAAACAGGTTTTAAACCCAGTAAAGCAATTACTTCTGCTGTAGCAATAAAAGTAAAAGAGGGCGTAATAATCTCATCGCCCGGCTTTAGTCCAAGTGCCATCATCGAAATTTGCAGTGCGTCAGTACCGTTTCCACAAGGGATAACATGTTTTGTATCAAGATAGTTTTCAAGGTTGTTTTGGAAATGCTTTACGGCTTCACCATTAATAAAAGCAGTTGTCTCCAAAACTTTTTCTATTGCTTTATCTACTTCGGGTTTTATTTTGTGATATTGACCTAGTAAGTCAACCATTGGGATTTTTGGCATTAGTATGTTTTTTTGAAAGTGAAACCAAAAATACATCAAAATGAGCGATAAAAATTGTTTCTTTTTCTTTATTTAAAAATAATTACGTAGCTGAGGCTATGGAATGATTTTTAATCGCGAATAATAAAAAACAATTCAATTTTTTATCGATCATTTTAACAGTATTTGATATAAATGTTAAAAAATCAGAATATTTCTACCGAAAGTTACAAGAATTCTTCCGGATTGGCAACTTAACCTTAATATTTACTAATTTTGACCAAAATTAATGAATTCAGTTATGATAAAAAAAATATTGCTGTCGCTTTTATTATTTATTTAAGTTAGCTCTTTTGCTCAGGAGACTTCTGTAAGAGATACATTGATAAGGATTTACTCTTTTGATATTTCGTATGGAGCACATATGCCGGGAGGAGATTTGAAAAAAACCTACGGATTTAACTCTACTATTGGTGGTGGTTTTTCGTATAAAACAGAAGGTAATTGGATTTATTCTGTTGAAGGAAATTATATTTTTGGCAGGGATGTGAAGATATATGACGAGCTTTTTGAAAATATTACTACTAGTGATGGGTATATTATTGACGAAGGAGGTATTTATACCGATATGGCAGTTCTGGAGGCCGGAATTATTGCAAATGCTTATATCGGGAAATTAATACCTGTTTGGGGCCCCAATCCTAATAGCGGTATTATTATTAAACTTGGTGGCGGATATATGTATCATAAAATACGACTGGAGCAAACAGAAAATTCTGCGCCACAACTTTCTGATGACTATATTAAAGGTTACGATAGATTTCGTCAAGGGTTTAATTTTAGTCAATTTATCGGGTATCAATATACCGGAAACAATAATCTCGCAAATTTTTATTTCGGATTTGAATTTAATCAGGGGTGGAGTTATGCTGTAAGAGCATATAATTTCGACCAAATGGCAAAACCCGATAAAACACATTTTGATGCTATGTCGGGTTTTAAAGTGGGATGGGTTATTCCTCTTATTAAAGATCATTCAAGCGATGTTTATACTTATTAATATATGATGTTTGTATTATATAATATATCGATTTTTGGTTATGATTTGTTGATACGACTTGCAGCAATTTTTGGCGTTGAAAAAGCAAAAAAGATAGTTGCCGGAAGAAAAATTATTTATCATGAAATAGATAAAAAAATATCTGCTGCCGATAGAGTGATGTGGTTTCACTGTGCTTCGCTGGGAGAGTTTGAACAAGGGCGTCCTGTTATTGAGAGTTTAAAGAAAAAACAACCTGATGTAAAAATTTTAGTCTCTTTTTTCTCTCCTTCGGGATATGATGTAAGGAAAAACTATGAGTATGCCGATTGTGTTGTTTATCTGCCGGCAGATACTCCTTTTAACGCAAAAAAGTTTGTGCGAAAAACGCATCCCGAAAAGGTGTTTTTTATTAAATATGAGTTTTGGTTTAATTTTATTAAAGAGCTGAAAAATAGTAATGTTCCTGTTTATAATGTATCAGGAATTTTCCGCAAAGACCAATATTTTTTTAAATGGTATGGCACATGGTTTAGGAAACAGCTTCTGCAATTAGATACTTTTTTTGTTCAGAACAGAGAGTCATACGATTTAATAAAAAAATATGCTCCCGAAAAAGTAGTTATAACAGGCGATACGCGTTTCGATAGGGTTTTTCAAATTGCTCAAAGCGCAAAACAATTCGACGATATTAAAAAGTTTAAAGGCGATAAACCTATTTTTCTTGTCGGAAGCTCGTGGGCTGCTGACGAAAAACGTTTTTTGAACAAAGTATTGGAAGAGGTAAAAAAGAAAAATATAAAACTTATTATAGCTCCCCACGAAGTACATAGGGCACGTATCGATTCTTTGATGCAAGAACTGCCCAACAATGCAGCGCGTTATTCTGAAAAAAGAGATTTTTCGGATGTTGATATACTTGTTATTGATAGTATAGGAATTCTTTACCATTTATATCAATATGCTGATATTGCTTATATTGGTGGTGGATTTGGCGTTGGGCTTCACAATACTTTGGAAGCAGCTACATTTGGACTGCCAATGATATTTGGACCTAATTATCATAAATTTAAAGAGGCAAAAGATCTTATTTTTATTGGTGCTGCTTTTTCAATTGATAACAGTACCGATTTTGATATTATTTTTTCGAAATTGTTGAATGATATTTCTTTTAGAGAGAATGCAGGAAAAATTGCCGGAGATTTTATTCTTCAACAAAAAGGCGGCACTGAAAAAATTATCAACCATATAATGTAATTATCACACAAAGCTGTATAGTAAATTAATTGTTTTGTTGCTGCAATAGCCATAAAATGAATGATTAATAAATAATTATCTTTGCAATACTAAAAACATATCAAAATGAAAATATTTAATTCAAAATTCAATATTAGCGATAATAATCTTGTTGTTATTGCATCAGCAGACTCTCTTCCTAAGAATCTTCTGTCAGAAAAAGAGGTTGAATACATAAAAAAGCAATTTGCAGAAAAAGAGCAAAGCAATTTCGATTTTAATCGACTTGAAAATCGGATATATATCAGGATAGTAAAACTAAAAAAACAAGATCACCAAAATAACGAGCTACTGCGGAAAGTGGGGAACTCTATTCAATCTGTTTTAAAAGCTGATAAAATAGAGCAAATATCTATCTCCTCTGACGGTATTGGCGAATTGGCTGCATTATATGTTGCCGAAGGGTTGGCGTTAAGTGGTTATCAGTTTTTGAAATATAAAAAAGAGGCTAAAAAAGAGAAAAACTCTTTGCAAGAAATTCATATTACAGATGCTATTGAAGAAATAGAGATTGCGCATCTACAAATAAAAACAGATGCGGTATTTAATGCACGTACTTGGGTAAACGAGCCATTATCATACCTTACAGCCGAAAAAATGGCTGAGGAAATTATTAAGTTAGGTGAAGAGAGTGGTGCTCGTGTAGAAGTTTTTGGAAAAAGTAAGATAGAGGCTCTGAAAATGGGCGGATTGTTGGCGGTAAACAAAGGCAGCATCGATCCTCCAACGTTTTCGGTTATGGAGTGGAAGCCTGAAAACGCTGTTAATAAAAAACCATATGTGTTAGTAGGAAAAGGCGTTGTTTACGATACCGGCGGGATGAATCTAAAAACCGGCACTTTTATGAATGATATGAAGATGGATATGGGTGGCGCTGCTGTTATGGCAAATACCTTAGGTGCTATCGCGAAAGCGAAATTACCAATTCATATTATTGCTTTAATTCCGGCTACCGATAATCGTGTTAATGGAAATGCTTATGTAACAGGCGATGTAGTTACAATGTTTGATGGTACTACAGTTGAGGTGTTGAACACAGATGCAGAGGGACGAATGATTTTGGCTGACGCGCTTAGCTATGCAAAAAAATATAATCCTGAGCTTGTTATTGATGCTGCTACACTTACCGGAGCGGCTGCTCGTGCAATTGGATCGCACGGTATTGTGGCAATGGGAAATTATGATAAAGGAATGGAGGAGTTGAAAAAACATGGTGATAATGTTTACGAACGTATTGCTGAATTTCCTTTTTGGGATGAATATGCAGAAGAGATAAAATCGGATATAGCAGATATTAAAAATCTTGGAGCAGCAGAAGGTGGTGCTATCCATGCAGGAAAATTCTTAGAGCATTTTACAAATTATCCATATATCCATCTCGATATAGCGGGTGTTGCTTTCGCAGATAGTAATAAAGACTATCGTGGAAAAGGAGCTACAGGTGTTGGAATACGTTTATTATTCGATTTTTTTAAAAACAGAATATAATTTATTACTTTTACTACTTATACCAAATACGTATTATACAAATTGAATTTTAAAATGGCCGACATAAATTCAAAATATTTTTCTGTTTTACAATCTTCAAATTTTAAGCATGGTAGTAGCTACGGTTCAAATTTTAAGTGCGGTAAAACTGGAAAAGATGAAGGATTTATCGGGTATTTTGATGTTTAATTGGTATTAAATAGTAAAGCAGTGATTATCATTTACTTATGCGTAGGTTTAAAATTGATAAAAAACTTTTTTATTTATAGAGTTATTCAATAATAACATAGAACGATATGAGAAAAAGAGAGACTACAGATAGGGATAATATTGTTAGGGTTGGAATTTCGCATGGAGATATTAATGGGGTAGGGTATGAGATAATTATAAAAACATTTATGGATTCCCGTATTATGGAAAATATTACTCCTATTGTGTTTGGATCATCAAAAGCAGCATCGTATCACAGAAAAGTTATAGATGTCGATTTTAATATCAATCTGGTAAAACATGCTCGCAATGCTGTGCCTCATCGTGCTAATATTGTTAATATTATTGATACGGAAGTAAAAATTGAATTAGGAAAATCCACTTCTGTGGCAGGGGAATTGTCTTATTTGTCGTTAGAAGCAGCTACACAAGCCTTAAAAGATAAGGAGGTTGATGTTTTGGTTACGGCTCCAATAAATAAGCATAATATCCAAAACGATGAATTTGAATTCCCGGGACATACAGAATATCTTGCTGATAAATTTGGACAGGAGGACAACTTAATGCTGATGGTAAGTAATGATACGCGAATAGGAATTATTACAGGCCATATCCCTATCAAAGATGTTTCTGATGCTATTAGCGAAAAACTTATTTTAACCAAAGCAAGAATCCTTCACGAATCGTTACAAAAAGATTTTGGTATTAAAAAACCTAAGATTGCTATTTTAGGTCTTAATCCTCATGCAGGAGATAATGGTTTATTAGGAAAAGATGAGGAAGAGGTTATTATTCCTGCTATAAAAAAGGGAAATGAAGAGGGGATATTATTATTCGGCCCCTATCCTGCCGATGGTATGTTTGGTACTACTAATTATAAAAAATTTGATGCTATTCTTGCAATGTATCACGACCAAGGAATGATGCCGTTTAAATTACTATCTTTTGATAGCGGAGTGAATTTTACTGCCGGACTGCCAATTGTTAGAACCTCTCCTGCACACGGAACAGCATACGATATAACAGGAAAAGGTATCGCTTCTGAATCTTCTTTCAGAGAAGCCGTATATCTTGCCTGTGATATTTTTAAGAATAGAAAAGAGTACGAACAATTGAAAAAAAAATAGTCTGTTTAACGAAAAAACTGAAAAAGATTCTTCGGAGACAAAGTAGGATTATTAATAGGTAAAATATTTACGACAAAAGTTTTTAACACATACGAGAATTATATGTGCTAAGAGTTAGCAGGTTTCGATAAATCTTTAAGGTTTTTTAAGCCTTGAAGGTTTGATATTGTATTAACAAAAATCAAATTATAAACAGATGGACTCACATCATTATTCTCTTGAAGAAGTAAGCTCGATTATTAAAGGGAAATTATACGCATATAAAGAAGGTGCTATTAACGATATTCTTATTGATAGTCGCCGTTTGATATCTTCTAAATCGACCCTGTTTTTTGCTTTAAAGACAGCTAAAAACGATGGCCATAAGTATGTTACAGAGCTATATGAGAAAGGGGTTCGCAATTTTGTGATTTCCGATTCTGTTGATGATTTTAAAACTTGTGAAAAAGCAAATTTTATTACAGTGTCTGATACTTTAGATGCTTTACAAAAACTTACCGCACATCATCGTGGGCTTTTCAATTTCCCTGTGATTGGAATTACCGGAAGCAATGGAAAAACTATAATAAAAGAGTGGCTTTACCAGCTGATACAAAATGATTATCATGTAGTAAGAAGTCCTAAATCATATAATTCGCAAATTGGAGTACCTCTTTCGGTATGGCAAATGAACTCTGATAATGATATGGGAATATTTGAAGCCGGTATTTCTGAATCTAATGAGATGGATAATCTGCAAAAAATAATAAAACCAAATATTGGACTCTTTACCAATATTGGATCTGCGCATGATAAAAATTTTATTAGTCACGAGCAAAAAGCCGGTGAAAAACTAAAACTTTTTACCAGAGCAGATGTATTAATCTATAATCAGGATTATGCTGAAATTAGGGATGTAGTAATACGTTCTGAAATAGGAAAAAGTGTTGAAATATTTACATGGAGTAAAAATTATCCTTCTGATATTCAGGTAAAATATGTAAAGCAAAAAAATAAAAAGACAACTATTTCGGTGGTTTTTAAAAATACCGAAAAAGAGATAACAATACCCTTTACTGATGACGCATCTATAGAAAATGCTATTCACTGTTGGGCTGTGATGCTATACCTGAAATACGACGACAAAACTATCTCTACCAGAATGGCACAGCTACAGCCTATTGCTATGCGTCTCGAGATGAAAGAGGCTATTAACGATTGCTCTATTATTAACGATAGTTACAACTCTGATCTTACTTCTTTAAAAATTGCTCTGGATTTTCTCTCTCAACAAACACAGCAAAAAAATAAGACACTAATTTTGTCAGATATTACGCAAAGCAGTCGCTCCGACATGGAGCTTTATGCTGAAATTGCTACAATTATCGAAAAAAATGGTATCTCAAAGTTAATAGGTATTGGTAGTGCTATTAGCAGTCAACGAAAACATTTTAATATAGAGACGGAATTTTATGATTCTACCGATGATTTTATTCATATGCATCCTTTTTCCTCTTTCCAGCACGAAGCTATTTTAATAAAAGGAGCCAGGGTGTTTGAGTTTGAGAAAATCAGCAAAGCACTACAGCAAAAAGATCATGAAACAATTTTAGAAATTAATCTCAGTGCTTTAATACATAATTTGAATATTTATAGAAAAGCTGTTAAGCCAGGTACTAAAATTATGGCCATGGTAAAAGCTTTTTCGTACGGAAGTGGTGGATATGAAATTACTAATGTGCTTCAATATCATAATGTCGATTATCTTAGTGTGGCGTATGCCGATGAGGGTGTTGAGTTGCGGACATCCGGAGTAAAGCTCCCTATTATGGTATTAAATCCCGATAATCAGAGTTTCGATTCTATTATTAAACATCAGCTGGAGCCTGAAATTTATAGTTTTAGAATTTTTGATAAGCTGGAAGAGTCTATCGAGCGCAACATCTTGCCAAAAAATAAACCGGTAAAAATTCATTTGAAATTAGATACCGGCATGAAACGGTTGGGGTTTTCTGTTGATGAGGTTGATGAGTTAATTGAAAGAGTAAAAGCTAACGACTTGATTAGAGTGCAATCGGTGTTTTCGCATCTCGCGGCAAGCGATGAAGCAGAAAATGACGGTTTTACACAGATGCAAATAGACTCTTTTGAACAAAGCTCAAAAAAAATAACTGAAGCTTTTGATTACCCTATTCTACGACATATTTTAAATTCTGCCGGAATAACACGTTTTTTGGATGCGCAATATGATATGGTTCGTTTGGGAATTAGTCTGTATGGTGTTGCCACAGATGAAAAAATGAGAAGCGTTCTGTCGCCTGTAAGCACTTTAAAATCGAGTATTTCGCAAATAAAAAGAGTTAAAATTGGTGAAACAGTTGGGTATAGCAGAACCTTTTGTGCCGAAAAAGATATTGATATTGCTGTAGTTCCTGTAGGATATGCCGATGGACTGAACAGAAGACTCAGCAACGGAAATGGTCATTTAATAGTTAATGGTAAAAAAGCTTCTATTATAGGAAATATCTGTATGGATATGTGTATGATTGATGTTACAGATATTGATGTAAACGAAGGCGATTCAGTAATTATTTTCGGTAAAGATCAACCTGTAGAGTTGTTGGCAAAAAGTATGGGAACCATACCTTACGAAGTGCTTACCGGTATATCGCGTAGAGTAAAGCGAGTCTATTATCAGGAATAGATTAAGATTGAGGTTTCCTATTTCGCTTCGGAGGACAGGGAGATTGAGAAGTAAAAGAAACAGCCGATAACCTAAAGCTTCGGCTGTTTCTTTTTATAAAATTATTGATTTTCGTATTGTAAAACTTCATCACTAAAGAATCTCATCTCTACACCAGCCTGTTTAAACATCTCTTCCGACTCTGATCCGGCGTGATATTTTTGTTTGCAAACAACACGTTTAATGCCACAGTTAATTATTAGCATAGCACATACCCTGCAAGGAGTCATCTTTACATACATAGTAGAATTTTCTAATGCAATTCCTAAACGCGCAGCTTGTGTTATAGCATTTTGTTCAGCATGAACGGTTCTAACACAGTGATTAGAAATTGTTCCATCTTCGTGAAGCACTTTTTTAAAAAGATGTCCCACGTCATCGCAATGAGGAAGTCCGCGTGGAGAGCCCACATAACCGGTAACAAGAATTTGACGATCGCGTACTACCACACAACCGGCTCTTCCCCGATCGCATGTAGCGCGTGTTGCTACAGTTTCTGAAATATCCATAAAGTATTCATCCCAACTCGGGCGTTTGTGTTTCTCTTGTTGTGACATATTGTGTTGTTTTGATGTTGTTTACATTATTAAAGAGAGTGTCTCTTCTACTTTAGTATTTAATTCTTTAATTGTACTATCATTATTAAAAATATAATCAGCCATTTTTATACACTTCCTTAAATTCTGTTTATTAGGATCGTTGGAGTTCATCTCTCGCTCTTCGTTAGCAATAAATGTTTCAAACGAAATGTTGTCTGTCTCCGATTTTCGGGCTGTTATTCTTTTGTATCGAGTTTGTTTATCTGCATCAACAGCAAAAAGAACAAATTTTCCTTTCTCTTTTAGCGATTCTATTTCGCCTGGAGTACGGATGCTTTCAATAACAGCACTTTGTCCTTTTTTACATGCTATCGAAAATAGTGCATCGGTAATATATGATGGTGAGTTGTTAGCTCGTAGTTCATTAGCAGTAGAGGTCATAGTATCGCGATTTACTTCTAATCCTCTGTTTTTTATTTCGGCAATTAAAAAATCGCGTACAGAATAATGGTCAAACCCTTTTTGTTGCGTTAAATACTCAACAATGGTTCCTTTTCCTGCTCCTAATGTTCCTGTTATTCCTATTATTATCATTAATTTTTTGTTCTTAAGTTTGCCCTTGCTCGTGAGTCGTATAAAATAACTTTCTCTACTTCTGCATACAGAGTAATTTTTTCTTAATATTTCCTATATCGCTATTCTTTAGACCTGTTTTTAACATTTGTTAAAAAAGTTTTATGGTTTTCCGAATCTGCAGCTTTAATATCCGATATCCATTTCTCCATTTCTACGGGAGCGAAAAAACCTAATTTATTTACTAATTTTTCCGGATTGTCATCAACAAAAATACTCTTTTTGTGCTCTTCTCTAATTAAAGAATCTTGTACGCCACGATTTACAAACTGTAATAATCCATCAAAATATCCATCTATATTAAGCAATCCGAAAGGTTTATGAATCAAATGTAGTTGATTCCATGTTAATACTTCAGCGCTTTCGTCTAAAGTACCGAAACCTCCGGGCATACTGATAAAAGCATCTGATATTTCTATCAGTTTCTTTTTTCTGTCCATCATATTATCAGTAACATAAAATTCTGTTAAACCGGTATGTGCTATTTCATGTTCTGCCAAATGTCCGGGCATAACACCAATTACTTTACCTCCGTTTTTTAATGCTGCATCAGCAATAATGCCCATCAAACCAATATTTCCACCTCCGTAAACCAAAGTAATATTATTTTCTGCTAATAATATTCCAAGCTTTTCTGCGGCATCAGCGTATAAAGGATTATTCCCTATGCTTGAACCGCAAAAAACACAAATGCTTTTTATCATAGTACTGTTTTTTTCAAAGATTTATTATTATCAAATCACAAATTTAGTGCTTCTGTAAAATATATCCTATTTCCAATTTTTGTTTCGGCGGTGTATTTCCTCAATCTCAATTTCCTTGTCCTCCGAAGCAAAAGCGAAGGAGGAAACCTTAATCTATATTCATTATATTTGCGTAATTATTTTAGTTAAACACAAAAAACAATAATATGAATAGCTTATATCCTTTAAAATTTACATCAGTATATAAAGATAAAATTTGGGGTGGTAAAAAAATACAAACTGTATTGGGAAAAGATTTTTCTCCACTGCCAAATGCCGGAGAGGCATGGGTGTTATCGGGTGTTAAAAATAGCGAAACAGTAGTAGAGAACGGATATCTTGCCGGAAATAATCTTTCCGAATTGGTTGAAATATTTATGGATGATCTGGTTGGTGGGGCTGTTTTTGATAAATTTCAAAACGAATTCCCTATTCTGGTAAAATTTATCGATGCAAATAAAGATCTCTCTATTCAGGTACATCCTAATGATGAATTAGCTAAAAAAAGATACAATTCGTTGGGTAAAACCGAGATGTGGTACGTTATTGACGCAGATGATGACGCTAAATTGATTTCGGGTTTGAAAGAGACTACCGATAAAAAGACTTACGTTGATAGTGTTGAAAATAATTCTTTACAGAAACTTTTAAACTACGAAAGTGTAAGTAAAGGAGATGTTTTTTACATCCCGTCCGGTAGAATTCACGCTATCAATAAAGGGATTTTCTTAGCCGAAATACAGCAAAGCTCAGATGTTACATATCGTATCTACGATTATAATCGCAAAGATGATAAAGGAAATGCGCGCGAATTACATACCGATCAGGCAGTAGATGCTATTGATTATGAAAAACACAGTAACTATCGCACAGAATATGAAGCTAAGAAGAATAAGACTGTTCCGTTAGTAAATAGTAAATATTTTATTACTAATATTTTAGACCTGGATACCGGAGTTGGTAAAGATTATGAGGAGTTAGACTCTTTTGTAATACATCTTTGTGTGGAGGGAAGTTATGTTTTAATTGTTGATGAAGAAAAAATTGAAATGAAAATGGGCGACGTTGTTCTACTGCCTGCTATAACCGGGAAAGTAAGCATGGTGCCGAATAAAAAAACGAAAATTTTAGAGACTTTTATGGTTATTGACGGAGAAGTTAGATCGGAGATACGCCAAAACTTATAATCCGATTGTCATAAAGAGAGAAAAATAACTAAAGCCGGTAATTTTTTTTTAATTATTAAATACATAAGAATTAAAGCCGGCTCGTTGCATAACATAAAAACAAACAATTATAACATATGAAAAAGCAATTTTTTTTATTCTCGCTTATGTTACTAACTATGGTGGGGTTTTCGCAAAACAAAGAAGCATCTATTCCAAAAGTTGATATTAAAACAGTTTATGGCGAGACTTTTAACACTTCGCAAATAGAGAACGATGGCAATCCTATAATTTTAAGTTTTTGGGCTACATGGTGTAAGCCGTGCATAAAAGAGTTAAATACTATTAACGATGTTTATATCGATTGGCAAGACGAAACAAATGTTAAACTTATTGCGGTTTCTATCGACAATACTCGCTCCTCCTCAAAAGTGCTTCCTTTAGTAAATGGTAAAGGATGGGAATACGAAGTACTTCTCGATCCTAACGGAGACCTGAAGCGTGCTATGGGAGTGAATATGATTCCTCATACTTTTTTAATTGATGGCAAAAGAAATATTGTATGGCAGCATACCTCTTTTTCCGAAGGTAGTGAGTTAGAGCTTATCGATATGGTTCGTAAGTTGGCTAATGGTGAAACAATAGAGGAGTAAAATACTAAGCAAAATATAAGTTTTATGAAGAATATTTTTTTCTCACTTTTCGTGATGTTGTTTTTGACAGGGAATTCTTTTGGACAAAATTTCCTGCAAAAAGGTCAGGTTCATGGTAATTTTCAACTTGATGTTCAGACTTACGAACCGGATTCTGTGATAGGAATTACCGAAAATGATATTAATGGCAAAAAAGCCGGGATGAATGCATTTGGCAATATTATATATACAAATGGGAAATTCAGTGCCGGAATGCGTTACGAAGCATATCTGCCACAGCTTAATGGTTTTGATAACAACTACGAAGGTAGTGGTATTGCTAACAGATATATAAAATATACTGATGATGATTTTGAAATTACTGTTGGTAATTTTTACGACCAATTTGGTAATGGACTTGTTTTTAGAAGCTACGAAGAGTGGAGCTTGGGATATGATAACTCTATGGACGGTGTTCATGTGAAATTAAAACCTGTAAAGGGTGTTGTTATAAAAGGGATTTATGGCACACAACGCTACTATTGGAACGAATACGAAAAAGGCAATAGAGGTATTGTTCGTGGTGTTGATGCTGAAATTTATGTTAATGATGTAGTAAAAGGACTTAGCGATTCAAAAACAAGAATTATACTTGGTGGTAGTTTTGTTAGTAAATTTGAGAAAGACAATCCTTTTGCAACATACAAACTACCTGAAAATGTAGCTTCTTATGCTGCCAGAATGAATATCCGCAGAGGGAAATGGAATTTGCAAGGCGAATATGCTCACAAAACTAACGATCCAAACGCTATAAATAATAATATTTTTAAAGATGGCGAAGCACTTTGGGCATCTGCGTCATACTCACAACGAGGATTTGGAATTATTGCTTCTGCCAAAAGAATCGATAATTTTAGTTTCCGCTCGGCACGTGCGGCTACAGGAAATGCTTTAGATATAAACTTTTTACCGCCGCTTGCGTATCAGCATACTTATACTCTTCCGGCAATGTATCCTTACGCTACTCAGTCTAACGGCGAAATAGGAGCTTCTGTAGAGGCTTTTTATACTATTCCTCGAAAAACTACTTTAGGTGGTAAATATGGTACTAGTTTTACTTTTAATTATTCGCGAGTAGATGGATTAGACAAAGAGCCTGCCGATGGCGAGACAGAAATTAATGAAGCCGGAACGGAAGGATATCAGTCTGATTTTTTTGCTGTTGGTGATGTGAAATTTTACGAAGATATGTCGATAAAAATAGAGAAGAAATTTTCTAAGACATTTAAAGGTATAGCAGGATTTACGCATCTTAATTATAACCGCGATGTTATTGAAGAGAATATAGAGACTAGCACTGAAAATGTATTAAAAGCAAATGTAGCTTTTGTTGATGTTACTTATAAAATCGACCGAAAAAAAGCATTACGTTTGGAGATGCAATATCTGGCTTCTCGTCAGGATTCCGGAAATTGGGCTCTTGCTATGGTAGAATACAGTGTGGCTCCAAAATGGTTTTTTACTGTTCAGGATCAATATAATTTTAATAATCCCGAAACAGATAATACGTATCACTATTATACTTTTGGAATGGCTTATGTAAAACAATCTACTCGTATTGCAGTGGCATACGGACGTCAGCGTGAAGGAATTCTTTGTATTGGTGGTGTTTGTCGTAGAGTGCCTGCTTCGAGCGGTATGACAATAACGATAACTAGTAATTTTTAATGTTATTATTGTTGGTTTTAATGATTTAAAAAACAGAAAATGAAAAACTATAAAATATTATTCTTAGCACTTATTACAATATTATTTTTTTCGTCGTGCGATGAGATCGAAAAGCCTTATTTGCGAGATGATAGCGGTGGAGGTGGCACTGCTACTGTAGCTAAAAAAATACTTCTCGAAGATTTTACCGGACACAGATGTGTAAACTGTCCCGGAGCACATGTTGTGGCACACGATTTACAAGAGGAGTATGGTGAGCAGATAATTGTAGTAGGAGTGCATGCCGGTTATTTTGCTGAGCCAAGCGGAGAGGTTTTTTCAAGAGATTTTACAACTGTTGCCGGCGAACAACTTAGTGGGGATTTTCAAGTTGCACAATATCCTTCGGGCATGATAAACAGAAGTGAGGTTGATGGAAATGTTGTGATTGGTCAAGATAAATGGACTGCCGCAGTGGGCGCTATGGTGCAAGGAGAAGCGGAGATAAAACTCGAAATAGAAAATACATACAACTACGACGACAGAAAATTAAACTCTTCTGTTGATGTTACTTTTTTATCTTCAAATCTTGCAAGTACTTATAATATTTGCGTTTATATTACCGAAGATAATATTATTGCACCACAGATGAATAATGATGAGAGTATTGGCGAAACACCGGATATTTTAGAGTATAATCACCGTCATGTATTGCGAAAAGCTATTAATGGCACTTATGGTGATGTAATAACCAGCGAAGCTATTACTATCGAAACTCCATATACATTCGATTTTACAGATGTTGTTATTCCACAAGAGTGGAACGCAGAACACTTGTCTATTGTAGCCTTTGTTATCGATCAAGCAAATCAACAGGTTATACAGGCAGAGCAATTGAAGGCTGTTATTCCTATTACCCGCTAATTAGCTTTAGGTTTGAGTGAATTGGTAGAGACAAGGCACGCCTTGTCTCTACCGCAAATTATCTCTACTAAACCACTAACGTGCATTCCTAAACTGCAAAATCACCTTTCCTAAACTTTTAAAAGTAAGATAAATAGACAGGATTAACATGTTTTCATCCGTGTATAATATTTTTATGTAAGCCTTGACTTTTTGGTTCTTTTGCGTCAAGGCAAAAGAACAACAAAAAAATATTATGTTAAATAGAAATCTTAATGCACTGGTATCAGGGCAAACAAATTATAAACGGAT
>JAYEOD010000138.1:0-4087 GCA_034722575.1 Bacteroidota bacterium
TCACGCCATTTTTATCTACAACAGAATCACCAAAAGCTGTAACAACAGACTCTATAACCAGAGGATTTGTTAATAATTTCTTTGCTACCAAATCAGAATAATAAACCGGCACTCCAAGTGTTTCAAACACTTTTGCCACAGTACTTTTTCCACTACCAATATTTCCTGTAAGACCAACCTTTATCATCGTAAAAAGATATATTCCACCTCTTCGGGCGATATTCTTGTAACTTCAACAAAATCCGGTGCTTCATTAATAACAACACTCAGTTTATGCCCCAACGTTTGTTTTTGATCAATATTTATTGCAACATCAAACATATTCTCCTTTACTTTTTTATAATTTTTTAAAGAGACTTTATATGTTAATTCAACTTTTCTTGGAAAAGTTTTTATTGTTTTATTGCCGTACACCCTAGAAATTGGAATCAGCATTGTTGCTTCAGTATATTTCTCTATAGGGATGTACACTTTTACAGAGTCTATATCGGGCATCACAAATTTGCTTTCGATATTTTTAAAAGCAACTTTCAGAGTAGTTGCCGAAGTGAGATTTTCTATAGAAATTTTTTCTGTCTCTAATTGGTCGAAACAATTAATTCGCGAATATATTCCATTAAGCATAATGCTATCTGGATAAAATTTCACTTTTCCATCGAGCCAATATTGTTTCTTCACAGAAAAATCTAAATTCAATTTTACAGGGACTTTTTTGTGAGCCAAACTATCAAAAACAAAAACCAAAGTATCAGGTTTTATATCAATTAAATTATCATAATACTCCGATTGACGTGCAACTTGCTTAAGAAAACGGACTGAAGAAATACGCGTAACATGCACATCCCCCTCCTTTATAATTGGGATATGAGACATATCTATTACAACGGGCATATTATTTCCATCAAAATATGCAGACAGTAACTCAGCCCCCCTTCCTTTAACACTAAGAAACAATGACTTTGGAGGCTGATTTATCAATATCTCATCGATAGGGAGGTTTTTATATACTACAGGATATTTTATACTGATATTATACTCTTCGGAAAGCTTTATAGAGACCCAAGTAAAAAATGATATAAAAAAACAGATCAAAAAAACATACAGCTTATTTCTTGATTTAGGATTTTTGAAAACATCAACCAACCAACTAAATCTATCAATAACACCTTTCATTTTTTTGATCTCTAAAAAATTCATCCGTTTATAATTTTATATTTCGGTCGGATGGAGCTCGCCATCATAATCATTATCATATGTATTAAAGATTTTAGTATGGCTCGGTTCATCCGTTTATAATTTTATATTTCGGTCGGATGGAGCTCGCCATCATAATCATTATCATATGTATTAAAGATTTTAGTATGGCGGTTCACTTAATACTATTTTTGATTCAACTTTTGTTGATCTTGGGTATCCATTGCAAGAGCAGATTTCTCTACTTTCAGTCTGTTTTCTCCTTCAACTTCGATAATAACAGTAGTCTCTTTCACTTCAAGAATTTTTCCGTGAATACCACCTATAGTAACAACTTTACTACCTTTTTTTAATGCTTCGCGGAATTTCTTTTGGTCTTTAGATCTCTTCATCTGTGGACGGATAAAAAAGAGGTAAAACACTACTATCACAAGTAATAATGGTAAAAAAGACATTAATCCACCCTGTTCTCCACCTTGTGGCTGCGCCATTAATAAAATATTCATCATAATCTAGTCTATTGTTTTTATGGTCTAATTACTTTTGCTTTAATTTTTAAATATGTCTTGCTATTTTCTGAATTAGTTAACAAAGTTACTGTTTTATTCTGAAAACCACCCCTATTATGACTATCAAATGTAACTTCAATAAATTTTGTTTCACCCGGTTTAATAGGTTTTTTAGGGTATTCAGCAACCGTACAACCGCAAGTAGAACTTACCTCTGCGATTAATAAATCAGCATTACCGCTATTTTTAAACTTAAATTTATATAAAACAACCTCTCCACTGATAACAGTTCCAAAATCGTGTTCCAATTTCTCGAACTCTATATTTGCTATTTTATTACTTGTTCTACCTTCTGCAGACTTTGGGTTATTTACTAAATCTGTTGAAAGTTTATCGCTATTACTGTTACATCCCATCACAGCCAGCATCACCATCACAACAAAAAACTTAATCAATTTATTATTCATTATTTTTCCATTTTAATATGTGCGAATTTAGGAATATTATTAGTAATACCAATTAAATCAATCACGAATTTTAATCAATTATGGCTTTGTAATCCATGCACTACCTATAATTTCATCATTAATTATCATAACAAATAACTCACCCCTTTATCAATAGTATTTTTTTATAACAGAAAAATCATCACCACGTTCAGGCGAATTCAGCGCAATTCCAATCCATAATTAAGCTAGTTTTTAAAATCAGTCTCTATGAAATCACGAATTATCACCATTTTTTATTTTAGCAAACCACGCCCTATTTTTTTTACTTTTCCTTCTTTCTCGAACTGACCAAGAAGCTTATCGAGAATACCATTAATAAATTTCTTACTCTTAGGAGTACTAAATACTTTTGATAGTTCGATATACTCATTCATGGTAACTTTAGTAGGAATAGAATCAAACTCTGTAAATTCCGTTATAGCCATCTTAATAATAATAATATCCATTAAAGCAATACGGTCGAAATCCCAATTTTGGGCTCTATCGCCAATCAACGTATTATACTCCTCGCTATTAAAAATAGCAGTACGATACAGTTTTCTAACAAAATCACGATCCTCATTCCTTCCTGTTACCGAATCCGGAGCAGTATATACTTTTGGTAATGGAGAATACTCATCTCTTTGTTCATCAAACTGCTTCAACGATTTATCTATCATTATTAAAGCAGCATCATAATCATTTATCCAGTTAATATTTTTATCTTCTAAAAAGCTTATAAACAACTCATCGTCGATTAAAAAATCATTTACCAATATCTTAACAAAATTCTTATCGGCATCATAGCTATCCTCTTTTTTATAAAGATAGGCGCTATACTGCTTACTCTCTTTTATTTTAGACCATGTAGTGCGAAGCAACTCCGATTCATCAGACCAATTAATATGCAATCGATCGTAATGCATTTTATAGGCACGATTATCAGAAATCTGTTTTAAAAATTTATTTTCTGTAAACTTTAAATTAGGATTTTGCTCCTCCTCGGTAGGGAAAAACTTATTTTTTGCCTCTTCCATTCTAACTTTTGCAAATTCAGAAAGCTCTATCAGATACGACAACTGATAGATATATACATCAAATATCCTATCGATGTTTTCTAATAATTTTTTTTCTCCTTGTGCAAATTCTGCTTTAGGCGATGTAAAGAACGTGAATAATTCTTGTAATACCTTGATTCTCAAATACCTTCTAGTCAACATGTAACGATTGTTTTTTAACAAGGCTGCAAATTTACAACAAAATCATATTGATTTAACAAATCATGAAAAATTCTTATTTTCAAAACGCATACAGACCGCTAAAAACAATGATATTTTATCTGACAAGAAATAATATATAGCAACAGACAAATATCAAAATAATTTGTAATACCAATTAAACACCAAAATACACGATAAATCCTGTCTCATTTTCCGTTTTTCTTCACTTAAAATTTCAACCGTAGCAATGGCTATGCTTAAAACTTGAAGATTGAAAAACAAAAAAAATATTTTGAATTTATACATGGCATTTTGAAATTTAATTGGTGTAAAAACACAAAAAAAATTATGGACACATCAAAATGGGAAACAACACTTTTTATCTGATAAACAAACATTTATATTTACGACATATTTTGTTTATTCGCTTTTCTACATAATAAACAGCTCTATTTTTATCAGTTAACTTTGTTTTAAAGTATATTATTGTAAATTTGCCTTAAGTAACATAATAACTACTGGAAACATGACTGAGAATAACGACAAAAAAAGAGAGGAGATTTTTTCCAGAACTGTAAGAGCAGGGAAAAGAACTTATTTTTTTGATGTAAAAGCGACTAAAAAAGGAGAGTATTACCTTACTATTACAGAAAGCAAAAGACGTTTTAGTAACGAG
>JAYEOD010000139.1:0-4082 GCA_034722575.1 Bacteroidota bacterium
CTCTCTAATGCTTCGCTGCGAGCTGAATAACATTTTTCTGAATGCCAATCCAACTCACTACTTATTTTTATTAATACAGTTGCAAACCTTTAAGGTTTATCTATCGAAATCCTGTTGGCTGTTAACTAATATAATCATTCTCGTGTGTGTTAAAAATTGCTTAACATGGATGTTTCATCCGTTTATAATTTTATATTTCGGTCGGATGGAAGTCGCCATTATAATCATTGTCGTGTGTATAAAAAGTTTTAGTATGGCTCGTTTCATAGAGTAATTATTATCTGTTTATGTTTTGTTTTTGCCACTCGTCATTTGTAACTTTTCCATCGTCAATAGTAATTATTCTGCGTGCTTTATTCACAACTCTTTGGTCGTGAGTAGAGAAGATGAAGGTGATATTTTCTTCTCGGTTTAATTTTTCCATAATATCGAGAAGGTTTTTTGTGGATTTTGAATCCAGATTTGCGGTAGGCTCGTCGGCTAGGATGAATTTTGGTTTTGATGCTAAAGCACGTGCTACCGCAACACGCTGCTGTTGTCCTCCGGAGAGTTTTCCGGGTCTAACGTTTAGTTTATCACTTAATCCTACTGACTCGAGAAGTGAAACAGCTCTTTGTTCCCGCTCTTTTTTCGGGCGTTTTTGCAGCTCCATAATAAATTCTACATTCTCTTTTGCTGTTAATACAGGAATTAGATTGTATGACTGAAAAACGAATCCGATGTGTTTCATGCGGAAATTAATTTGTTGTTTGTCTGATAATTGATTGATGTGAATATTGTTTATCAGAATATCTCCTTTTGTTGGTGCATCCAATCCTCCCAACATATTTAAGAGAGTTGTTTTTCCGGAACCGGAAGGTCCTACAATAGCGGCAAATTCTCTCTCATCAAAAGAGAGGTCGATACCATTAACAGCATGTACAGGAACTGCTGCATTATAATATGTTTTGTGTAATTTTTTTATCTCTATAATTTTCATCCGTTTATTTTTTAGACAGGATTTACACGATTTACATGATTTTTTTCATCGAATTAAACTAATTTTTTTGATCCATTGAAATGGGTTGTCTTATCCAATCAATTACCAATTACCAATTCTCAATTCATCCGTTTATAATTTTATATTTCGGTCGGATGGAAGTCTCCATTATAATCATTCTCGTGTGTGTTAAAAATTGCTTAACATGGGCGTTTCATCCGTTTATAATTTGTTTGTCCTGATACCAGTGCATTAAGATTTCTATTTAAGATAATGTTTTCTTTGTCGATTTGTTTATTCATTCAAATTTTCATTCGCCATTCGTAATTCGCCATTCGTAATTCGTAATTAATTCAGTTTTTATTTGTCGGATGGAGCTGCACATTTATAATCATTCTCGTGTGTGTTAAAAATTGCTTAACATGGGCGTTTCATCCGTTTATAATTTGTTTGTCCTGATACCAGTGCATTAAGATTTCTATTTAACATAATATTTTTTTGTCGATTTGTTTATTCATTCAATTTTTCATTCGCCATTCGTAATTCGTAATTCGTAATTTTTTATCCTGTTCTTAATGCGTCCACAGGATTGTATTTTAGTGCTTTTAAAGCCGGATAGATTGAGGCTATTATTCCGGTAAAAATCATTAATATAGTAATGTAAAAGTAAAAAATATTGTTTAGAGCCGGATAGACATAAGAGGCGTATCCAAAAGATTCCAGTCCTTTAGACACGCTTGATAGGTTGAGTCCATGTGTTTGAAAAACAGCGATTAAACCATAGCTTAAAACCATTCCTATAACACCTCCGGTTAATGATAGAAATACTGTTTCGAGCATTATCATGAAAAATACTCTGGATTTGTTCATTCCTATGGCCATTAACATTCCAATCTCTTTTATTCGTTCCATCACAACCATAAGCATTGTGTTTACAATCCCAAATCCCAATGCCAACATTATGATGGACATAAATAGTAGCATCATCAGGTTCATAAAATCAGTTATTAAGGCTAGGTCGGGTTGTATTTTTTTCCATGTTTTAATTTCCTTATCGGGAAAGAGTGATTGTAAGGATTTTTTTGTTGTAGAGAGATTCTCTTTGTCGTGAAGAATTATTGCAATTTCGTGAGTAGCATTTTGAGGGATGCCAACAATTTTTGCTAAGTCGCTTTTTTGTACAAATAAGTTTCTCTCTTCGAACATTGTGTTGTTACTGCGGAAAATTCCGGCTACTCGAAATGCACCTCCGGTTATCGAGCCATCGGCACCTTGTAGTTGGATAATTATTTTTGAGCGTAGATGTACTTTAAGCTTTTCAGCTATTTTTTGTCCTATTACTACGGGATATCGCATTTTTGTATTAAAATAGCTGCCCGAAGAGTCTGATATTAGCTCTGATATGCCGGTAACTTTTTTCTCCTTATCCGGATCGATACCCACTACAGTAATGCCGGCTCCTGTTGCGGCAGTTCGAATCATAGCGGTTGCTTTTGAGCGTGTGGTATAGGCTTTTATAGATTTTGTTGTATCTAAAGTATGAGTGATTTTTTCTATATTGGTGATAGTGTATTTTAGTTCTCTGTTTTCGTGATATTTTTTGTGGTGGATTTGTATATGTGAAATTTCATTATTGATAATGTTTTTGACTCTCTCTTCCGACATGCCAACCATCATGGCAATGGAAAAAAGACTGCCAATTAATCCTAATGTTATCGAAACAATAACAATGAGACTACGTGTTCTGTTACGCCATATATTTTTCCATGCTATAGAAAGTATCATCATTTTTATCCTTTTAAAGCGTTGTTAATATTTAATTTAAGAATAGAACCAATAGGAAAAACTATTGCTATTAGAATAATTACAGCTACCGAAATACTTTGATTAATAAAATATCCCAATTTCCATGCTATTGGCATTATAGGTTCCAGACCAAAATCTATTAGCGATTGTCCCATTTCGCCGGTGATGGGGATTGGGTTGTAGTATCCTAGTAATATGATAGGAATGCTAACAGTTATTCCTGACAGAATTCCGAGTAAACCAATGTATATCATCTCTATAAAGAGTATAAATATTAGTTTGAATCGGCTCATTCCTACCGCTATCATTACGGCGAATTCTCGTTTTCTTTCTGTTATCATCATCATAACAGTTCCAAAAACACCAAATCCAATAATCATATATAGTATTAAGAGCATAATAATACCTCCTGCGCTATCCGATTTTATTTGTTGGTCTAGCACAGGAAGTAATTCGTCCCATGTCATTACTTCGTATGTTTTTGTGTCGAGATTGTTTTTTATAGTTGCGGATATTTTTTTTAAATCGTTTAAGTCGTCAATGTTTACGGAAATAGAAGTGATTTTATTTTGGCAGCTAAACATATATTGTGCATTTTTTAGCGGCATATATATCATCAAATTATCTAGCTCAGGAGAGGGGAAATGTATAATTCCTTTTACAGGAAGTTTATCGTATGCGCTTACTCCGTGATATCCTTGGCCTAGAAGAACTATAGTGTCGTTTATGTCGATATTTAGGAATTTTGCCAATTGTTCAGCAACTATTACAGCACGATCGTCAGATTTCAGCATTTCTCCTTTAATGAGTTTTTCGGAAAGGTTTGTCATGCTATTTTCTAATTCCGGATCGATGCCTGTAACCATAGCTCCTTTTGTAGTGTTGCCGGTAGAAACAAGACAAAAGTTTTCTAAACGAGGGATTGCATTTTTAACACCGGAGGTATTTTGTATTTTTTTTAAAATATCATTGTTGTAGGTAAGTGCTTTATTAATTGATTTGTCTTCCCAATAGCTGTCGGTATGTATTTGGATATATCCTGTGTAGGCTTCTACAATATTAGATACCATATTGTTGTATGAGCCAAGCTGGAAAGCTCGCATTATTAGGGCAAAAAACAGAGCAAACAGAATAGAAGATATTGTAATTATACTTCTTCTTTTATTTCTCCATATATTTCTCCATGCTATTTTAAAGTAAGATCCCATAAAAAAATAGTTTTATAATCTTTCAGCTCTTTTCATGTTTTGTTGCGAGAAAAATCCTTTTTTAAAGTCGATATTAAACTCTACTGATT
>JAYEOD010000140.1:0-4072 GCA_034722575.1 Bacteroidota bacterium
TGCAACAATTGTTGTTAAAGGTACTGCAATAGGTACTGCAACAAATTTAGACGGTTCATTTTCTTTTGCAATAAAAACCGGAAAACAGACACTTGTTGCCCGTTACGTTGGTTACATCACAAAAGAGATAGATGTAACAATTAAACCGGGAGAGAATACTCTTGAGACAATTAGTTTAAAATCGAATGCAATAGGTTTGCAGGAAATAAAAATTGTATCCTCATTTGCTCGCGACAGACAAACGCCTGTAGCAGTATCTACAATCAAACCTGAAATGATTGAAGAGAAAATTGGTACAAAAGAGTTTCCTGAGATATTAAAATCTACCCCTTCGGTATATGCTACCAAGCGAGGTGGTGGATATGGCGACGGACGTATTAATTTACGTGGTTTCGACTCAAACAACATTGGAGTACTTATTAACGGTGTTCCGGTTAACGATATGGAGAGTGGAAAAGTTTACTGGTCGAACTGGGCAGGTTTATCAGATGTAACACGTACTATGCAGGTGCAACGTGGTTTAGGAGCTTCTAAATTAGCTCTCTCATCAGTTGGTGGTACTATAAATATTCTTACAAAAACTACAGACGCTAAAAAAGGTGGTAGTGTATATGGCGGAATGGGACATAATGGTTTTGCTAAAAAAGCATTCACTTTTTCGACAGGGTTAATGGACAATGGTTTTGCTGTAACACTCAGCGGTTCTATGACAACAGGAGATGGTTATGCAACAGCAACAAATTTTGAGGCTTACTCATATTTTATGAATATCTCTAAGCAGATTAACAAAAATCATATCATCTCTTTTACTGCTTTTGGTGCTCCACAATGGCACAACCAAAGAAGTTCTCATCACCTAATTCAAGATTGGAGAAACTATAAAGACGGCATCCGTCACAACTCCGATTATGGTATTAGGAATGGTGAAATTTACAATACAGGATATGCATATAACGAATATCATAAGCCTCAGATTTCTTTAAACCATTTCTGGAAAATAAATAAGACAACGAATTTATCGACAGCGGCTTACTTTTCAATGTCAAACGGCGGTGGACGTCGTGTTGAAGGACCTAAGGATCACTGGTTAGAATTCCAATACCCTACAGGAGCTCCTTACTCTGATACTAAATTAACTGCTGATGGTTTATTAGACTATGATGCAGTAACTTCAGAAAATGCTAACTCTTTAACAGGATCACAAGCTATTATGGCTATGTCGGTAAACCGTCACGACTGGTATGGTTTACTATCTACTTTAAACAAAGAGTTTGAATACATGAAACTTACTGCTGGTTTTGACGGAAGATATTATAAAGGATATCATTACAAAGAGATTACTGACTTAATGGGCGGTGACTACTACTTAGGAAGAGCAGATAAAAATCGAGATAACGCCACTCCTTTACAAGAAGGTGACAAAATTAGTTATTATAACCTTGGCGAAGTATTATGGGAAGGTTTGTTTACTCAAGCAGAGTATACAAAAGAGAACTATTCAGGTTTTGTATCTGCATCTTTATCAAACACCTCATACCGTCGTACTGACTTTATGAACTATTTACATTCTGATGCAGATCAAGTTTCTGACTGGGAAAACTTTGTTGCATATAGTGTAAAAGGTGGTTTCAACTACAACTTCACTACAAGAAGTAATGTTTTTGTAAATGCAGGTTACTTTACTCGTGCTCCATATTTCCGATATGTATTTAAGAATTATCGTAATGATGTTAACGAGGCAGTAAAACACGAAAAAGCTTTCTCTTCTGAATTAGGTTATGGATATAAATCAAAGTATTTGAATATTAATGCTACACTATACCATACCGAATGGTTAGATAAAGCTGTAACAAAAACTATTGGTGATGTATTTGCTAACTTAACAGGATTGGATGCTATCCACCAAGGTATTGAGCTTGAAGCAAGATATCATCCTACACCAAAATTAAATGTAAACGGAATGATTTCTGTTGGTGACTGGACATGGTCTGACAACGTAATTGCTGACATTTACGATCAAGACCAAGTACGTCAAGGAACCGCTACAGTTTATGCAAAAGACCTACACGTAGGTGATGCAGCACAAACTACAGCTTCTTTATCTGTTGATTATAAAATTTTTAAAGGATTTAAATTAGGTGGTACAATAAATCACTTCTCTGATTTATATGCTAGTTTCGACGTAGAAAATAGAACTTCCTCTGATGTTGAAGGCATCGAATCATGGAAATTACCTTCGTATGAAGTTGTTGATGCTTACGCCCGTTATAATTTCAAATTAGGTGGTTTTGACGCTACTTTAGTTGGAAATGTTGACAACCTTTTAGATGTTGAATATATTGCTGACGGTGTTGACGGTGTTAACCACGATGCAACTACTTCTCCGGTTTATTACGGATATGGTAGAACATGGTCGATTGGATTAAAGCTTAAATTTTAATAACAGAAAAAAAATAATTATTATGCGAAAAATATTTTCATTACTTTTTGTAGTAACACTACTTTTTTCGGCTTGCGATCCGAACAAAGACATTTACGACGATTTAGACGAACAAGAAGCACCATACAGCAACGATGTAGATGTTGTATTTGGTGATAACGACTACGAAAAAGCTGGTGATTTAGCGCTTGCTACAGCACAAAACGCAGAGGATTCCGCACGAGCAAATGCCGTAAAAAGCTACAAAAACTTCAACGATTTTGCCGGAGCAGCAGAATTTGTACCAGCTTATTTATCTGACAGATTTATGGCTTACAACAAAGGTTCTGTAGCCAATGTTACCTATACATTTTATTTAGGTTCTTTAACTTATTTAAACAACTTTGGCAGTGCAGAATCATATGAGTTAACTGACGCAGACTATGAAGCAATGGGAGAAGGACCGGGACAGTATCACAACTTTTCCAGTTCAAATCCTCCGGAAGATTATCTTCCTGCTTTCTTAAACGAGAATTATCCTGATGCAGAAGTTGACCAAATGCTTGCTATTACTTATGCATACTATTCAGGCGTAACTGAAAACAGAGTTGGTTATTATATCTCTGACGGTTCGTCATGGAATACAGTACCCAATGTTTATGTATTAACTCCTTTGGATTACGACGACATGGGTGCTCCGGGAAAATATAACAACTTCTCGGATGATGTTCCTGCCGACAACTACCTTGCTACATTCTTAGAATTGAAATATCCTTATGCTGTAGAAGGCGATGTTATGGTTCCTGTTTACAGATATTATGTAGGGGGTGGCGTTACAGAAACAAGAGCTGATGAATACCACTATAACGGTAGCACATGGTTTAAATACGAACCTGTTGAAGCTAGAACAAGTCAGTTTATACATACCGGTACAGAATGGGTATTTGATCCTACAGTACGTTTTGAAATATCTTCGTCAGATTATCAGCTTATAGCTGATGAAGACCCATACAAAAACTCTTATGGTACAGGTGGATATTACTATGGTGCTGATGCGCATTATACTAATTTCGACTTAAGAATTAGCAAACGTTCTGATAATACCGACTATCCTGCACTTGCAGCAGAGTTTGCTGATCTTTCGGAAGATGATGCAAAAACGCTTATTCTAACACGCATGGTAGAGGGATTAGAGGTATTACTTCAAAAGAAATATCCTGACGCGGTTGCTTCTGTAAGCGGTATCGAAATTCATTATATTGTTTCTTATGTGAGTTATAATAACGACTTTAGCAGAAGTACATGGATTGCTGATATGCAGTGCATGGGAGACGGAGTATTTACTTTAGTTGATAATACTCTTATTCGCGACGAAGAAGCTGTTATTATTGAATAATAACAACTTATTACGATAATACTTTAAAAGGGCTGCTAGTTTTAGCAGCCCTTTTTTTGTCCACTGATTACGCTGATTGCACTGATTGCGGCACCTTCGGTGCTAGCGGTCATCCTTCGCTGAAACGACGGGTCGTTAATTATGTTAAATAGAAGTCTTAATGCCTTGATATCAGGGCAAACAAATTATAAACGGATGAAACGAGCCATACTAAAATTTTTAACACACACGAGAATGATTATAATGGCGACTTCCAT
>JAYEOD010000141.1:0-4062 GCA_034722575.1 Bacteroidota bacterium
TGCCAAACCCAATATCATTGGAATAATGGTGGCGGTCATCATATCTAATGGAATACCGAGCCAACCCATAACACCACCTACTGCAATGGCTGTGGCTATATTTGGAATAAGTCCTATTAATCCGGTTCGAACACTTCCAAATACAATCATTAAAAGGAACATAATAACGATTAAGGCAAAGGCAAAGGACTGAACCTGACCTTTAACCACATACTGCATCATACTTGTAAATTGGGGCAGATTACCTACAACAGTTACCTGGGCATCAGGATATAAGTTGCTTGCATTTTTTGAATGTCAGCTAATTCTCTTTCTGCTTCGCCCGAGTTAAAGGTGCTGAGCTCTACCATTAGTCTAAGGCGTTTATAGTCGTAATCCATCCAATATTCCGATTCCGTACCGCCCGAGTTTTCATAAAGCAACAGCATTTGTGCTACCTGGTTTTCATTGTCGGGAATACGATAAAAATCTGTGCTATTTTCATTCAATGTTTGATTTAGGTCTTTGATGATATTAAGAACAGATGTAGTTTTTTTTGTAAGAATAAAATCTTGGGCATAGTTTTCTACTTGTTCTAATTTTTGAAGATTTTCGGGTTGTTTTGCAGCATCATTTTCCTGAAATTCTATCAATAAATCGTAAGAATACAACGAGCCGAGTTCCGATTCGCTTATATCGAGCAAGTCGCTTACGTAAGGAATGTTACGACCCATTGTTTTTTCAATATCGAAGGCTGATTCTACTTTTGTTGCTCCCACAATTAGAAATCCTATAATAAATACTGAAACGGTAATTATTGTTTTAGAATAATGTAATACAAATTCGCCTAATTTTCCAAGTTTTAAATCTAACCAACGTCCACCTTTTTCTTTAAATGCAGGGTGTGGCGTTCTGTCTTTTCCAAAACTCAATAATGCAGGCATTAACAGTATTACAATAACAAATGTTACTAATACGCAGCTTGCTGTTGCAAAGCCTACAAATTGCAACGGTTTCATGGGGATGATTAAGAATGTAAGCAGAGCCCCCATAGTAGTTAGTGCTGAGAATAGAATAGGCCAACCCATTTCGCTTACTGCTTCTATTATTGCTTTCTTCCGTTTGCCATGAATAAAGAAATTCCGTTTGAAAAAGGTGAAAATATGAATATTATATGCTATGGCAACGGCTAATGATAGCATGATAGGAACACTTATCATTCCACTATCTATTGGATAGCCTATATACCCTAAGGCACCATAAATAATTACAATAGAACTTATAGATGTAACTAGTGGGACAATAACTCCCCTAAGAGATTTGGTGGCAAAAATTAAAACAATTATGGCAAGTAGTAAAGCCATTCCCATTACTTTGCCCGCTTCTTTTCCGAAATAAGTCTGCTTTTTATAGGCAACGTAAGGCATTCCTGTAGCCCTCGGCGAAATTTCTTTATATTTTTCTTTGCTGATTATTTTTTCGGTCTCTACACCTGTCAACATATCAGGGGCTATTGAGTTTGCTTCCTTTTCCCAAACCTCTTTTCCAGGAAAATTACGGAGTTTTAGAATAATCCATGTTTGTTTTCCATCTTTAGATATCAGTCGTTCTGCAATTTTAGGTTTGCTGTATGCTTTATCTCTAATTTTTTCTAATGATTGTTTATCTGATGGAATAATATCGGGAACAATTTGTTCTATTTGCACCCCATATTCTGTTCCGGTCATAAACTCAATATCAGTTAAGGAAGTTATTTTTTCGGCATACGAAATGCTATCCATCAACTCATTGGATAACTCACGAATAAGTTCCAGCGATTCTTTAGTAAAGGAATTATCACATTCTGTAAGTACAGCCACAAAATTATCGTTTCCAAAAATCTCTTTAAACTCTTCCGATTTTACTAATACCGGGTCATCTTCTAAAAAAAAACTCTCCCATGATGATTCTACATTGAGGCTTCTTAGCCCGTTAAATCCTATTGCAACAATTGCAATAAACATGAAAATTATTAGCCATCTGCGTTTGATGATTCCTGTGGCTCTTTTCTCGAACCAGTTATTAATTTTTTGTATTTTCATATTAATTTACATTTGAGGTGATGCTCATTTTCTGCTATTACCTTGAAATATCCCCCATCAACAACTTTGGCCTTTGTTTCTATTCTTGATTGATGTCCATCTTCAATAATTACAAAACCCTTGGGTTTAAGTATTCTTGAAAATTCCTTTAATAGAGCGTGGTGATCTTGAATCATATGGAACATATCAAGTGCTAAAACCACATCTGCTACGTTGTTTTTAATAGAGCTGTTATACCCTTTAGATAAAACAGATTCTACATTTTGTAGTTTCTGCTTTTTAATCTTTTCTTGTACTTTCCTAATAGCCATAGGATGTATATCTACCGCATACAATTTCCCATTTTCTCCAACTATTTGAGATATATTTTTGATATATCTTGCCGGGCCACAACCATAATCAACAACAATCTGATTTTTTTGAATACCCAGTCTTTTAAAATTATTATTCGAATGATTTCCGAAAACATCCATCATTTTCATTATAAAGGTCATTAGTTTAAATGCCCAATTGGGGATATTTTCCCTGTTCTTTCCCATTATTTTTTCATGTAGTTTCATATGTTTGTTTTTTAATAATTTTCAATTGTCATATGGAGCTCGCATGACAAAAATAATCATTTCCTTGTGTGTCAAAACCTCAATGTTTTGTCATGCTCGGTTCATATCATTATCTTTTTAAATTATGTAATTAATGCCTCTGAAATAAATGGTGCTACTTTTACAGCCACAAAAACAAAAGCTGCAATTATAATAGTTTCAAAACTGACTTTGTAGCTTATGCTTTTTAGTAAATAAGCCGCCAGCAAATCAGTAACAACACAAAACAATAACGCACCTACTACTCCGAATTGATCAAATACCCACACCATTAATAAGATTAAAGGAATTGCTATTAACGAACCTAAAAATGCGGTTTTGAATAAGGACATTTTTGAATTTTCACAAATAACATGTAGCATTCCTGCCATTCGCGGGCATACAATAAAGAGTGCAAAAGCTATTGCTGTTATTAATATTTCTGAACTCATATTATTTTGTTTTAAAAACTAAATTTGAAATTTTTGGTGCAATTTTAACTGAAACAAAAAGAAATAATGCAATAATTGCAGTTTCTAACCCAGCTTTATAACCAATATCGGATAATAAGAAAGCAGCAACCAAATCGGTGCCAACACAATATATTAATGCCCCCGTTAACTTAAATTTAGAAAACATCCAAACCATTAATAAAATTAAAGGCAAGGCTATTAATGCCCCTAATAAAGCAATTCTATAAAGTGGCAAATCAGAATTAGCACATATAACATGTAGCATACCGGCCATTCTTGGACAAATAATAAAGAATGAAAATGCGGTGGATATATAAAGTAATTTCTCTTTCATAATTATTATTAAGCTTCTTCAATTTTAATAGCAGCAAGAAGTAAAGTAGGATAATCTAATGTAAAATCAGGTTCTTTAACATGGAAGTTAACAAAGCCAGCATTGCTTAATGCCTGTTTAAACATTTCTTTGGGAATACAATGACTTGGAAAACCCATGGCTCTGGTCATTAATTCTATAATAGTAATTGTTGTTTGTGTTTCTTCGCTAAAGTCTCCCGACATATGATTCGAAACAAATAAACCACCAATTTTCATTGATTGATTAATCTGTTTTAATATCCCAGTTAATAATTCTTCAGTTTCTACATATTTATATAAATAGTGAGAACTAAAAAAGAAATCATAATTATTTCCCCAATTTTCTTCTTTTGTTAAATCGAAATCGTGGTATGAGATACGATTAAAATCGGGTTCATTTCTTTTAATAGTTCGGGCTATTTCACAAACTTCTTTCAAATCGTAAACAGAAGCATATAAATTTTTATTTTCGTTTAAAAACGAAAATGAATAATAACCCGAATTACCTGCAAAGTCGCACATTTTCTTTGCCTGTTTAAACTCAGGGATTTCTTTAACAAAGTTTACAACATTTTGTATTGCACCTGCTTTAGAACC
>JAYEOD010000142.1:0-4049 GCA_034722575.1 Bacteroidota bacterium
AGATTATTCCGGATAACCGAGTCGGTTTTGTTACACAAGTAAATCCGGAAGCAATTTCCGAAGCAATTCTTCGCTTTTATAATGAAGATAAGGAGGGGGAATTTTTGAAAAATATTAAACAAGAGAAGAAAAAATATTCGTGGTCTAAAATGTTAGAGGCTGTTGATGATATAGAAAAACAAATTAAATGATAATAAGAAGTAAGGCTCCTTTGCGCTTAGGTTTTGCCGGCGGCGGTACTGATGTTGCTCCATATTCCGAATTATATGGCGGTGCAATTCTTAACGCTTCTATTAGCCTGTATGCCTACGCAACTATTATTCCCCGTAATGATGGTAAAATAATTTTTCGCTCTGTTGATAAGGCAGAGACATTAGAGTATAATTCTGTAAAGGAAATTTTAGTTGACGATACTTTGGCGCTGCATAAAGGTGTTTATAATCGTGTGATGCGTGATTTTTGCGATAAACCTTTGTCGTTCGAGTTGCACACTTTCGTGGATGCTCCTCCGGGTTCGGGGTTGGGTACGTCATCTACGTTAACGGTAGCTATTTTGGGCGCTTTTGCCGAATGGTTGAAATTGCCTTTGGGAGAGTACGATATGGCGCGTTTGGCGTATGATATTGAGCGTATTGATTTGGGTATGGCAGGAGGAAAGCAGGATCAGTATGCAGCTACTTTTGGTGGTGTGAATTTTATGGAGTTTAATAAAGACAATAGCGTTATTGTTAATCCTTTGCGTATAAGAGAAGAGTATCTTAACGAATTATCTCATAATCTCGTGCTTTATTATACCGAGACAAGTAGGTTGTCGTCAAAAATTATTGAAGCACAATCGAAAAATGTGGTAGATAAAAAAAATTCTTCTGTGGAAGCAATGCATCAGCTAAAAAAACAGTCGATAATGATGAAGGAGGCTCTGTTAACAGGCCGACTTGATGCAATTGGTGAGATATTGAATTTTGGTTGGGAGAATAAAAAAAGAATGGCTTCCGGTATTACTAATCCAATGATTGACGAAATTTATGAAACAGCAATGAAAGCAGGTGCTACAGGAGGAAAAATTTCCGGCGCAGGTGGTGGTGGTTTTATGGTGTTTTATTGCCCGCAAATGACGCGAGCTAATGTAATAGAGTCGCTTAAGAAATTTGGAGGATCGGAAAAAAGATATCAGTATGTAAATAAAGGTTTGACTACTTGGTCATACTAATAAAAAAATATTATGAGAGTTAAGCAGGTTATACAGCAGTCTATAGAGACAAAGCAAAGATTATTGATGAATGAAGAGTTGATATCTGAAATAAAGAAGATATCGGCAGAGATGGTGGAGTGTTTTAAAGAGGATGGAAAAGTTTTCTTTTGTGGTAATGGAGGTAGTGCCGCTGATGCACAGCACTTGGCAGCAGAACTTTCGGGAAGGTTTTATTATGATAGAGATCCTTTATATAGCGAAGCTCTGCATGTAAATTCTTCGTATATGACGGCGGTTGCTAACGATTATTCTTACGATGAGGTTTATCGTAGAATGGTGAAAGCAGTTGGTAGAGAAGGTGATATTTTAGTAGGGATTTCTACATCAGGAAATTCAAAAAATATTGTTAATGCAATAAAACAGGCTAAAACACAAAATATGATTACAGTGGCTTTTACAGGCGATAATGGCGGAGAACTAAAGGAGATTTGCGATTTTGTAGTAAATGTTCCTTCTGATGATACACCACGTATTCAGGAGGCTCATATTCTTGTAGGTCATATTATTTGTGAGTTAGTAGAAGCAGAAATATTCCCTCAAAAATAAAATTATGGAGGCGTTAATATTAGCAGGAGGATTGGGTACGCGTTTGCAAGGTGTTGTTAGCGATGTGCCAAAATCGATGGCTCCTATTGCCGAAAAACCGTTTCTCGATTATCAATTATCGTACTTAAAGCAATATGGAATTACTAAAGTGGTTTTAGCAGTTGGGTATAAAAAGGAGGTGATTGAAAACTATTTCGGTGAAAATTATAAAGGGATAGCAATAGAGTATTCTGTCGAGGAGCAACCTCTGGGAACGGGAGGCGCGATTTTTAATGCTTTAAATCATTTTTCTGATGAAAGTTTTTTTGTGCTGAATGGCGATACTTTATTTGATATAGACTTATTAAAGTTAAAAAAATTATTCGATGTTGAAAAGTGTGATGCGGTAATGGCATTACGTAAAGTAGATGATGTTTCTAGGTATGGGACTGTTTCAACGGATGTCTCCGGTGTAATAGATGGTTTTTTTGAGAAGAATAAAAAGAGTGGTGCAGGATTGATAAATGGTGGAATTTATTTGATAAATAGAAAATGGTTTAACAATGTTGGTTTAAACGGAAAGTTTTCTGTAGAGACAGATATCTTTGAAAAACAATTCTCTGTTTCTAGGTTTTGTGGCATAGCTTGTAGTGATTATTTTTTAGATATAGGAATACCCAAAGATTATGATAGAGCTCAACAAGAGTTTAAAAAGTTTAAAAATAGATAAAAACTGGAGTCTGTTTCTCGATCGCGATGGAGTTATTAATAAACGTATTGTTGACGATTATGTGAAGCAGTGGGATGAATTTCACTTCTTGCCGGGAGTGGTGGAGGCTATCGCTATATTCTCTTCATATTTCAGAAGGGTTTTTATAGTTACAAATCAGCAAGGAGTGGGAAAAGGCTTGATGAGTGTTGAGCAACTTGCTTCTATTCATAAAAAAATGATAAGGGAGATAGAAGAGGCAGGTGGTAAAATAGATAATGTTTATTTCTGCTCTGCTTTGCGAAGCGAAAATAGCCCTTATCGTAAACCGGCTCCCGGAATGGCGCATCAGGCAAAAGCCGATTTCGACGATATTTCTTTGAAAAAATCTATTATGATTGGCGATTCGTCGAGCGATATAGCTTTTGGTAAAAATAGTGGGATGATTACAGTATTGTCAGATCCACAATCGTTTGTGACGCAACAACACGAGTCGAACCCCGATTTTATCGTTGGAGATTTACTATCTTTCGCAACGAAATTATAAAAAATATAAAATATTAGCTTGTGACACCTTTATTGATTTTTATTAGTTTTTTGACTTATACCGGATTGCTTTTTGTAATTTCATTTATTACAAGCAGAGGAGCTGATAATGAGTCGTATTTTATAGGTAACCGACAGTCGCCTTGGTTTGTAGTGGCGTATGGTATGATTGGCGCCTCCTTATCGGGAGTTACTTTTATCTCTATTCCCGGCGAAGTGGGAAATTCTCATTTCTCTTATATGCTGATAGTGTTTGGTTATCTTATCGGATATTTTGTTATTGCCAATGTGTTGATACCATTGTATTATAAGCTTCGGCTGACGTCGATTTATACATATCTTGAACAGCGATTTGGAGCGAGCTCGTATAAAACAGGAGCTTTCTTTTTTCTTGTTTCCAGAGTAATAGGTGCTTCTTTTAGGATGTTTTTAGTAGTTAATGTATTGCAGCTTTTTGTCTTTGATGTATGGAATGTGCCTTTTGCAGTAACAGTATCAGGTTTTATGGTGTTGATGGTGCTATATACTTATCGCGGTGGAATAAAAACAATTATATGGACAGATACTTTGCAAACTACTTTTATGTTAGTAGGTGTTATTGTATCAATATTTTTAATTAAAGATGAGTTAGGATTTACTTTTAGTCAACTGATAGAAAAAGTCTCTATATCTGAATATTCTCAGATGATTGATTTTGAATGGAGTGGACGGAATTATTATTTGAAACAGTTTGTTAGTGGTGCTTTTATTGCTATTGTAATGACAGGACTGGATCAGGATATGATGCAGAAAAATTTATCTTGTAAAAACGAAAAAGAGGCAAAAAAGAATATTTATTGGATGAGTTTGAGTCTTGTGCCGGTAAATTTTATTTTTCTCTTTTTGGGTGCTGTGTTATATATTTATGCCGAAACTAAAGGGATTGCCATCCCCGAAAGGACAGATAATTTATTTCCCGTTATAGCTATTAATCATCTTTCGCCGTTAGCCGGGATAGTCTTTTTTATTGGCTTGATA
>JAYEOD010000143.1:0-4007 GCA_034722575.1 Bacteroidota bacterium
AATCTTTTTCAATCCCTTAAGACTCTCGGAATTATAACTCAATATTGCAAATGGAATAATAGAGACTGCTACTATTTTTAACAACCAAGCTTCCTTTACATTCGTGTAAAATATTGTCACAAAATAATCGGATAGAAAAAAAACAATAATACTAGCAATAACACTTGACAAAAAGACAAATAGCAATCCTTTTTTATAAATTATCCGTAATTTATTATACGAACGTTGTCCGAGAGAGACTGCCAGAAATTTCACAATAGAAGTATCGAACCCTAATTTTGCCACTACAGCACTAATCATAAGGATAGTCCAACTAGTAGTAAATATCCCTACCCCTTCAGCGCCATATACTTTTGCCAGCACATAAATAAGCACATAACTCGCTAACGCAGATAGAAGTCTAAAAAACAGAGCAATAGAGCCACCTTTAAACAGCTCCCTAAAATGCAAATCCCCTTTTATTTTTTGAAATATACTCAACTTTTATTTTTATTTATGTGCAAAGCTAACAAATTTCTTTCTCCGTTGTATTAAGAATAAAAAAAGGGAGCTATCTATTATAGCTCCCTTTTTCTGTACTATTCATAATGCTCTGTTATTCATGCGAATAAATATTATCTGAATTTCTATATCCAGTTTCATCAAGATACCAATCATCATAATCATCTCCTGAAGACTCTGCCCATTCAACAAAATGGTTATACGCTTCAATAATCTCTACCTTCTCAACAGGATATGCAAATTCGCTAGGAATATCTATAGCCCATGGCAAGTTTTGCTCTGTTTTATAATATCGTCCCTCCGAAGGTATAGAGTTATCATTTTGTGTCCCAAAAAGGGAAGTTTCAGCTAAATCAGTAGGAGCATTATTTGGCAGATGAACCTCTCTACCTCTTTCACCATCCACAATCAAAAACGGATTATACGGAGCCATTCCTGTAATAGAAGTAGAAACCGGAGTCGCCATAGTTACTTCAACAGTCATTAACTCAGGTTCAACATATGGAGCACCAATAGTAGTATTAATACCAAGAGCACCGCCTGGGTGAGTTAAAATATCATAAGCATTTTCAAAAACAATAATAGTTGCTTTCGATTGACCATTCTCTGTATTATTAGCAGTTAAATCTACATAAGTGCCCGGCACATCAATTCCCGAAACAGCAGTGATTTTATCAGGGGTACAACCCAACTGAAAACCAAATCCATTTTCAAAGCTTGCTCCAATAGCACGCAGCTTATATTTAGAAGTCAATGAAACCAACTCATTTTGACCATTTAATACCTGTTTAAAATTATAATCAACAACTAAATCATTAAAATCATAATCACCTTTACCAGGCCAGTTATCTTCAAAACCTATCGAACCAAAATCAGTTTCATTAGGATAATATACATTAAAAGCCCTTTCCGAATCATTAGGATATTCATCTTCATCATCATTAACACCATCACCATCAGCATCAACAATAGGACCTGTTACAACAACATTATCAATATCAAGTTGATGATTTGTAAAAAACCAACCCCATTTCCAAAATAACACCCTAACATAAGCAGTACCCTGTGGCATACTGGCCGTTACCGTCTTTGTATGCCAGCCATTTGAGTTCAAATTATCTAAAACATTATAATAACCCAATATCTGACCATTTGCTTTTGTAGGAATCAAATACAACCACAATCTATTATTACCATGACGCCCCTGAGATCTAATATCAGCAGAAAAAGTAACTACATCACCGGCTTCAGCTTCAATTTTTTGTTCCACACCGCCATAATATCGATCCCCTTCAATACGTAGAAATGTATCTCCACCTTCTGTATGTTGGCCGGCATGACCGACAACACCATTAGTAAAATACCATTTACCATCTACAGCCAATGAATTATTCCATGATGATAAAGTACCAAAATCATTAATTTCAAAACCCGGATTGCCAATAAGATTGGCACCCGATTTTATTGATTTGTGATACAACACACTGCTTACAGTTTGATCACCACTAACAGCAATAGATTTATCTGTTGGTATTTGAGGTGCTTCAACACCATATTCTTCATTATAATCAAACTCAATAACACCTCCATCTTTCAAATTGGCATCTGAAAACTGTACATATGCATTACCTGCAAAACTTATAAGATAAAGAGAATCGAGGTGGGCAGGTATCTTCATAACACCTTCGAACACTCCATTTTTATCTGCTATAGCTGAATATAACGCTACTCCTCCTTCTGTAGGCGCAAGAGTATAAAAATTTATTTTGTTTCGTACTAAAGAATAATCAACCGTAGAAGGAAGTTGAATAGAAATTGACACCTCTTTAGTGTTTTTATAATTAAAATTATCTGATATAATTAAATCCTCCATGGTTTTTTCATCAGGAGCATCATCTTCATTACTGTTTCTTTGACAAGAAATTGTCAACCCCATAATCAAGGCGAAAAACAATAATTTATTAAGTAAGTTTTTCATAAGAGATATTTTTAATTTCATTTTAATTAATTTCAAATTAGTTAGTCCAAACTTCGTTCCATAATCACAAAACCTTGTTATATCGATAATCTTAAAATACCAACCCAAATAACAGTTCCAAATTGGTACATCAGCCCCAAATTAACACTATCGTTTTCTATTTTAAAGAGCAACTGTTTTATTTTTTTTAGAAAAATCATTATTTCAATTGACGCAACATCAAATTTACAACTGTTTTTTTATAAACACAATTAAACAAGGGTAAAAACATTACAAAATGTAAACACATTACAATTATTAACTATATAGGAATCAAAAAATAAGACATTAATGAGAACAAATTTTCACACACAGATGATTACATTCATGGTCATTCGCTCAATCATCCAACCAATGAAAATCAAATTATAAACGGATAAAAATATTTTAATCGTGTAAACCCATCTAAAATATAAACAGATGAAGATTTTTTACTCCTTGATTAGTATTAATAATTATTTTTACAAAATATTTAGAAACAGGAAATATAGAAATGGCAGACAAAACCAGTAAAAGAAAATTAAATCCGGGGACATTACTCTCTCCATTACCTGCTGTAATGGTTAGTTGCGGCGACATTGAGAAAGAGCACAACATAATTACAATAGCGTGGGCAGGAGTAGTAAATTCAAAACCTCCTATGGTAAATATTTCTATTCGTAAAAATCGACATTCATACGATATTATTAAAAACAGCGGTGAATTTGTAATTAATCTTACTACAAAAAAGTTAGCCTATGCAACAGATTGGTGTGGTGTAAAATCGGGGCGTAATTATAACAAATTCAAAAAGATGAACCTCACTCCTACCAAGGGTCATGTGGTAAAAGCCCCTTTAATAGAAGAATCTCCTGTTAGTTTGGAGTGTAAAGTAACAGAGATAAAAGAGACAGGTTCGCACTCTATGTTTATTGCAGAAATTGTTGCAGTAAATGCTTCGGAAGAGTATTTCGATCCCGAGACTGATGAATTTCAATTATACAAAGCTCGTCCCATTACATATTCGCACGGGCATTATTACGAAGTAGGAAAACACATAGGAAAATTCGGTTTTTCGGTAATGAAAGAAAAAACCAAAAAGCGACTTAATATCAAAACAAAGAAATAGTTAATCAAATACTTATCACAAATAATACCAATTAAACAACAAGAACCTCTTTTTAGCTAAAAAGAGGTTCTTATAATAAACAAATAAAAATCTTTATTACTCTTTAATAGCCTGCAATTTAAAGCGATAATACCTTAATCCCTGCATATATTTATTTTCGTAGTTATTATATTCATTTTCCTCAAACATCATATGAGTCTCAATAGTATTTACATCATGATACTTCATACACCTACCAAAATCGTTACCATATCTAAACATAGCACTAAGAAAATAGTAAGTAACATCATATCCTTTAAAAGCATACTTACTCCTAAAAGGCTCTGTATTATAGAGTTTTCGATACTTCCTAACAAACCATTTACTCTCTCTTGTTGAGTA
>JAYEOD010000144.1:0-3996 GCA_034722575.1 Bacteroidota bacterium
AATAACATAACCAAAAATTCTTCTACAATAACAAGTATTGGCGACGATGCTGCTGTTATTGACAATAAAGGAAAGTTGACATTAGTATCAACTGATATGTTAATAGAAGGAGTTCATTTTGACCTTACTTTTTATCCTTTAAAACATTTAGGATATAAAATTGCAGTATCAAATTTTTCGGATATCTATGCTATGAACGGAACGCCAAAGCAAATTACTGTTTCGATAGCTATTTCGAATCGCTTTTCTGTAGAGGCTGTTGATGAACTATACTCAGGAATACAATTAGCTTGTAAAAAATATAAAGTGGATTTAGTAGGAGGAGATACTTCTGCTAGTCCTCACGGACTTTTTCTTTCTATCACTGTAGTGGGAGAGGTAGAAAAAGAAGATGTAGTGCATCGTAATGGAGCAAAAGAGAATGATCTTTTATGTGTTTCGGGCGATTTAGGAGCAGCATATGTTGGACTTCTTGTTTTGGAGAGAGAGAAACAGGCTTTTAAAGCCGATCCTAATATGCAACCCGATTTAAGCGGTAATGATTATATTTTAGAAAGACAATTAAAGCCGGAAGCTAGAGAAGATATTCTCCATCTGTTAAAAGAGAATGATATTAAACCTACTTCTATGATAGATATTTCGGATGGATTAGCATCGGAAGCATTACATTTATGCACAGAATCGAAAGTGGGATGTGCTATTTATGAGGAGAAAATCCCAATAGATTATTCTACCGAAGAGATGGCAAAAGAGTTTAATATTGCCCCTACGGTGGCAGCTTTAAATGGTGGCGAAGATTTTGAACTGCTTTTTACTATTGATCAAAATGATTATAAAAAAGTGCAGGATTTAGATGCTATAACAGTTGTGGGACATATGACAGATATTAGAAGTAGCGCTACTTTAATAACAAAAGATGGTATATCAGGACCATTAACAGCACAGGGTTGGGACGCACTACTTACTAAAGAAAAAGAAGTGAAAAAGGATGACAACACAGCATCTGAATAAAAATATTGACATACTTTCTCTTATCATCAAAACACTTCCCGAAAAACCCGGTATTTATCAGTATTTTGATGATAAGGGAGCGATTATTTATATTGGTAAAGCCAAGAATTTAAAAAAACGTGTGTCGTCATATTTTATGAAGACACACGACATGAACAACAGAATTAAAGTGTTGGTAAAAAAAATTTCCGACATAAAATTTATTGTTGTTGATACTGAGATGGATGCCCTTTTATTAGAGAATAATCTGATAAAAAAATACCAACCACGATATAATGTTTTATTAAAAGACGATAAAACATACCCATGGATTTGTATTAAAAATGAAGTCTTTCCACGGATTTTTTCTACTCGTACGAGGTTAAAAGACGGTTCAGAATATTTTGGTCCGTATGCTTCATTAAAAACCATGAATACTATATTAGGATTGATACACCAATTATATCCTTTACGGACGTGTAAGCATTTACTCAGCAGCGAGAATATTGCGGCAAAGAAATTCAAAGTGTGTCTTAATTACCATATCGGGAAATGTAAAGGACCTTGCGAAGGTTTTCAAAAGCGTATAGATTATGATTCGGATATCGATTCTATCCGAAATATTATAAAAGGACATACCGGCTCTGTTATTGCAAAATTAAAAGAGCAAATGATGGGGTATGCCGACAAAATGGAATTTGAGAAGGCGCAACTGTTAAAAGAAAAAATCGAGATAATAAAAAAGCATCAAAGCAAATCGACTGTAGTATCGCCGGTTATTAATAATATCGATGTGTTTTCGATAGTGTCAGACGAAAAAGCTGCTTTTGTTAATTTTTTAAAGGTAGTAAATGGAGCAATAATACAATCGGATACAATGGAGCTGAAGAAAAAACTCGATGAGAGTGATTCTAAACTCTTAACACTTGCCATTACCGAATTACGCAGAAAATATAATAGTGATTCTACCGAAATAATAGTTCCTATAGAATTAGATATAACAGAAACCTCTTTATTAAATATTGCTATTCCGCAGATAGGTGATAAAAAGCATCTATTAGATTTATCAGAAAAAAATGCAAAATATTTCCGTCTCGACAAACAAAAACGTCGCGAGTTAATAGATCCGGAAAGGCATTCTAAACGCATCCTAAACACACTGAAAAAAGATTTAAGGATGAGCGTTATTCCGGAAAGGATAGAATGTTTTGATAATTCAAATTTTCAAGGAGACTATCCCGTGGCAGCAATGGTACAGTTCCGAAAGGCAAAACCCTACAAAAAAGAGTATCGTCATTACAACATAAAAACTGTTGTAGGTCCTGACGATTATGCTTCGATGGAAGAGGTTATTTACCGACGCTACAAACGTTTGCTGGAAGAGAATTTGCCTTTGCCGCAACTGATAGTGGTTGACGGAGGTAAAGGACAATTAGGATCGGCATTAAAAAGTTTAGAAAAGCTAAATTTGCGCAGTGTAATATCTATTATAGGAATAGCTAAACGACTGGAAGAGATCTATTTTCCCGGAGATTCTATTCCGCTTTATTTAGACAAAACATCGGAGTCATTAAAATTAATACAACACTTACGTGATGAGGCGCATCGCTTTGGTATTACGCATCACAGAAATAAAAGAGATAAAGGAACATTAAAAACAGAGCTTACTTCTATAAAAGGAATTGGACTGAAAACTGCTAACGAGCTGCTTCAAAAATTTCGCTCTATAAAAAGAATAAAAGAGGTTATGCCCGATGATTTAGCAAAAGAGATTGGTAATGCAAAAGCACAAATTGTTTTCGATTATTTTCAGAAAAAAAGAAACGAATAACACTTTTGTAAGTAATAGATTGTTTAAAAAAAATAATTCGACAAAAAAATAATTTAACAAACAGCTAATAAAAACATTGATTAGTTTTGCAGCTGAGAATTTTTATAAATAGAAAACAATAAATAAAAATATAAAGCAATGAAAAAAGCAGAAATTCACACTGACAAAGGCGTAATGAAAGTAGAATTCTACGAAAAAGACGCTCCAAATACTGTTGATAATTTTATTACACTAGCAAAAAAAGGTTTTTACGATGGATTAACATTTCACCGTGTAATACCTGATTTCGTAATCCAAGGCGGTTGTCCTGATGGAACCGGTGCCGGTGGCCCGGGATATTCTATCGACTGCGAAACAAAAGGCGATAATCAATATCACGATCGTGGTGTTCTCTCTATGGCTCACGCCGGAAAAAATACCGGTGGCTCACAATTTTTTGTGTGCCATAGCAGAAACAACACTTCACACTTAGATGGAGTTCATACTTGCTTTGCTAAAGTTTACGAAGGTGTAGATGTTGTTGACGATATCCGTCAAGGCGATGTTATTCAGAAAATTGTTGTTACTGAAGAGTAATACCAAAAAAAATAGTTGTTTATAATTGGGTGCCGCATTTTGCGACACCCAATTTTTTTGTGTCCAATTAGTTTGTATTAAAACTTTGAATATGGCTCGTGTCATCTATCATACATTATCTACTTTCAGCAAAGTAAAAAAAATAGTTTGATTTGTACAATTCGATGATAAACAGTATGAAATGCATCGATTACAGAGGAAGGAAAGTTAATTACAGTAGTAGGAAAGTCATATACAGAGAGAGGGATTTACATACAGTGAGAAGAAATTTATATACATTGGATATATTGCTGCAAACAGTGAAGAATGTGTTGCAAACAGTGTTTTTTGAAAAAAAGTAACTGCTGTTATGGTTTGGTATTGAATATTTTAATAATTTTATAGCAATAATTCACTAAAGCCTAAGTAAAATGATGCTCGCGGTATAGTGCGACCTTTTTCCTATTTGTGTAGAGCCGGGTTTTCGCAGGATTTGATAAAAATAAGTAATGAGTTGGATTGGCATTCAGAAAAATGTTATTCAGCTCGCAGCGAAGCATTAGAGAGACCGGGAAGCTGAGAACTTGTTCGAAGATCACCCGGCCGAACTTATGCTTTGC
>JAYEOD010000145.1:0-3985 GCA_034722575.1 Bacteroidota bacterium
ATCTATCTCCGGTATATTGTATAATTTCAGATGTTCATTATCAGTAGCATTATCGCGTCGCGCTAATATACCGCCAAACACCTTTGGGTGCAGTGTTTTTACTCTTCCCCCAAGAATTGAAGGATAAGAAGTAATATCTTCAACTTTAGTAACCTCAACACCCAATTTAGTTATATAATCAAAAGTACCTCCGGTAGAGATAATTTCTATCCCCAGAGCTTTCATTTTTAATACAATATCATCAATGCCATCTTTATTAAAAACAGAAATAAGCGCTCTTTTTATTTTTTTGTTTACAGACATAAACCCTATTTTTTTTATACACCGGATAAACTAAAAAAAAGACAAAAATTTCATGTCCTATTTTTATGTTTATTTATGATAATTATTCTTATTCTTTCTGTTTGATTTTCACTGCCTTCACTTTTAAAAGGCTACACCTTTTCTAATGTGCAATTTTAATCAAATTAACAGCAAGAAACAATAATATTTTCTCAAAACATCAAGTTTTATTTTAACTTTGAGAAAAAACTGGAAACAACAAGTAAGTATCATGATCTATCTACGATTATTTAGGGAGAGTTATATTTTTGCAATACGAGCAATTATTGCGAATAAAACGCGTACTATACTAACATTATTGGGCATTACAATAGGTATTTTCGCAATAATAGCTGTTTTTTCGGTATTTGATTCTGTAGAGAAAAAGATACGGACAAACATCAATGAATTAGGAAACAAAACACTGTTTATCCAAAAATGGCCTTGGGCAATGGGAGGCTCAGAATACCCATGGTGGAAATATTATAAACGTCCCGAAGCCTCTATTAATGATCTTAACGAGATATTAAAAAGAAGCGAAACAGTTAAATATGGATGTTATGTGGTAGGAATAAGCCGACTTGTAGAAAACAGAAATACCAGTTCTGAAAACAATACTATTTTAGGAATATCTTACCAGTATAAAGAGGTAAAGAATTTTAATATTTCTAACGGAAGATATTTCACTCCTGCCGAGATGCAAACAGGGAACAGTATTGTAATGATCGGTCACAAACTGAAAGAATCATTATTTAAAACCGGCGATCCAATTGGCAAGGAGATTAAAATTTCAGGGAAAAAAGTTACAGTAATAGGAGTTATTTCGGAAGAGGGCGATGATATTTTTGGCGATTCACACGACTGGTTTGTAATAACTCCCATTAATTATCTTCGAACAATTACAAATATTAAAGAGAGAGGATCATATATCAGTCTGACAGCAAAAGAATTTGTTTCGATAGATCAGATGCGTGATGAGCTAGTTGGAATACTTCGTTCGGTGCGGCGATTAAAGCCGGGTGTAGAGGATAATTTTGCTATTAACGAGACGAGTATTTTAACAAAAGGATTTAAAGATTTTTTTGGTATTGTAACAATGATAGGATGGATAATAGGAGGTTTTTCGTTACTAGTAGGAGGTTTTGGCATTGCTAATATCATGTTTGTTTCGGTAAAAGAGCGTACCGGACAAATAGGGATTCAAAAATCATTAGGAGCAAAAAACTATTTTATCCTGTTACAGTTTCTTTTTGAAGCTATATTTTTATCGATAATAGGAGGTTTATTAGGTTTAATAATTGTATTTTTGGGAACACTGCTATTAAACTCATTAGACATTGGAATAGACTTTGCGGTTTCGATAAAAAACATAACACTAGCATTAAGCGTTTCCGGATTAATAGGATTAGCATCCGGTTTTATACCTGCATATCAAGCCTCTAAACTAGATCCGGTAGAAGCAATACGCGCTACATAAAAACAAAAAGCTCACTAATCTATATCAATACTAAAGATATAGATTAGTGAGCTTTTATTACAAATAGAGACCAATCTCCTAATTAGAGCCTGTTTTGTATTAATCCACATTACCTTCGTCAATAGCCTCGGTAACATTAATAACATAATCGCCTATTTTCTCGTTTAACGAAAACAAATCGCTATAAACAGAACCTACCTTATGTTTATATTTTTTAGCTTTTAAATCGTCCACGTGTTGATAACGAAGAGCGTTTCTTTTTTCATTGATACTATTTTCGAGTTCTATTGCCGATTTAGAATCCACCTCCTCAAAATTCGTTTCAATATTTTTATTCATCACATTAAAAGACTGATTAACAAGTCCAATCATATCGTCTATATTATCTTGCTGCTCTAACGGGAGAGAGATTTTTCTCTGTTTCATAGTATCGATAGTAATCGACAACCGATACATAACATCAGCAGCACTCTCCATATCATCGATAATCTTAAACATAGTTCTTACTTTTTTAGAACTTTTGTGACTCATTTCCCCTTCAGAAACCTGAGTAAGATATGAAGCAATTTCCAGCTCCATATTATCCGTTATTTGCTCATATTTTTTTATCCTAGCAAGAATTTTACCAACCTTTTTCGGCTTATCCTCTTTTAATAATTTAGGAATAAAGCCATACATTTTTTCTATTCTGGCACCAAAATTCGATATCTCATTTTGAGCCTGCATAAGAGACATTTCGCTGGTAGAAAGCATACCTGTATTAATATACCGCAATCTAAACTCCTCATCTTCATCTTCTTTATCAGGCACCATTTTCGTAGCTAACATCGCTATTTGCTTAGCAAAACCAAGAAGCAACAAAGTATTTAAAATATTAAATACTGTATGAAAAAGAGAGAGACCAATTGGGTATATAGTCTTAACTTTCTCAAAATCATCAGCAGAAATATCACCGTCCAAAATAGATACACCATGATTACGCACTACGATATAATCTATCACCTCTAAAAAATACGGGAAAATCAAAAGAATCCATACCACACCAAAAATATTAAATATCAGGTGTGCGCGAGCAGTACGTCTTGCCGAAACATTAGCTACCAAAGCAGCAATATTTGCTGTTACAGTAGTACCAATATTTTCGCCCAACACCATTGCCGCAGCCAATTCAAAAGGAATTAAACCATTATAACACATAACCAAAGTAAGCGCCATTGTAGCACTAGACGACTGAATTATTATAGTAAGTACAGTTCCTATTGCAACAAACAACAATGTTGACAAAAAGCCCAAATCCGTAAAAGATGATAAAAAATTCAAAGCTTCGGGATTATTTCTAATATCAGGTACAGCATCTTTTAAAAACTGCAAACCGATAAAAAGAATAGCAAAACCAATAACAAATTCTCCCCACGATTTTCTATTGCCATTCTTAGAGAAAAACAACGGAAAACTAAGTCCGATAAGAGGCAGAGACAAAAAACTCAAACTAACTTTAAATCCTAAAAGCGATATAATCCATGCTGTAACAGTAGTGCCGATATTTGCCCCCATAATAACACCAACGGCAGCTATCAGCGAAAGCAAACCTGCATTAACAAAACTAACAACCATAACAGTAGTTGCCGACGAGGATTGTATAGTAGTTGTTACCAATATACCTGTTAACACACCTTTAAGACGATTATTAGTCATTGCGCCAAGAATCTCTTGCATTCTGCCACCGGCAACTTTTTGCAATGCCTCACTCATCAATTTCATTCCAAAAAGAAACAACCCTAATGCTCCAACCAGTGTTAAACCATCCCAAAAAACCGAAAGAAAACTCATATTAAATAGAATATATTTTAAATAAAGCGCAAAAATATAATTAATTATGAAAAAAAAAGATGTAAAAATTATTTTTATAACATATTCCAAAACGAACTTATACAGTAATAATAAAGAGATTAAAACATCTTTTTTAATATAAAAAGTTATATACCCTTACAAGCCGCTCCAAACTCAAACAATAAATACTGCCATTTAAAAAAATGGCGTTTTAGCATAAAAAACATTATCTTTGATAAAGAATGTGTAAAAATAGAAAAGGGACATTTTTACCTATACGGGACAAAACAAATTTACCCAACACCTCTAACAAACTGTTTTGCACCCAGATACACTTTGGCGTTAATATTGGATCTA
>JAYEOD010000146.1:0-3984 GCA_034722575.1 Bacteroidota bacterium
AAAAACTGTTGGACTTGAAGGATATGAAGAGAAGATGACCAACGAGCTTAGCGGAGGAATGCAGCAGCGTGTCGGACTTGCAAGAGGATTAGTAAATGATCCTGAAATTCTTTTAATGGATGAAGCATTTAGCGCTCTTGATCCACTTATCAGATCTAACATGCAAGACGAACTGCTCGAACTACAAAGCTCTGTTCAAAAAACAATTATTTTCATCACTCACGACTTAGATGAAGCGTTAAAATTAGGAGATCGTATCGCTATTATGAAAGATGGTTCTATTGTACAAATAGGAACACCGGAAGAAATTTTAAGCGACCCGGCAGATGACTATGTTAAAGCATTTGTAGAAAATGTTGATAAAAGTGATATTATCACCGCCTCAACAATTATGTTTAAAAACCCTACTTTTGTTGATATTAAGAAAGATGGTCCGGAAGGTATTATTCGTAAAATGAAAAAAATAGGTTTTTCAACACTACCTATTATTAATGAGAAAAAAGAATTTATCGGTTTTATAAATGACGATGATGTTCTGAGGCTTAAAAATAAAGAAATCAATTCTATAATAGAGATTGATTTTGATAAATCTGCATCAGTTAATTTAGATACTCCGGTAAGTGAAATAATACCAATTTTTAAAGACACCAGCATTCCCATTGCTGTTGTTGATGAAAATAACAAACTAAAAGGAGTTGTAATGCACGCTTCTGTTGTTGCCCAAGTTATAGGAAAAAACAAAGAAGAAATCAAAAAAATAATTAAGGAAGGACATGACATATGATAGACTTAAAAATCGGCGAATACGTTGAAAAAGGTATTGAATGGTTAGCTGATGTAGGGTCAGGATTCTTCGATGCTATCACTGTGGGATTAGATTGGATTGTTAATACATTTCAAACAATTCTTATAGCTCCGCACCCATTTATTATTATGGTGCTTTTTGCTCTGTTATCATATTATTTAACATCCAGAAAAGAAGGCTTTTTAACTAAAAAAGGTTTTAAAGCCGGAAGAGGACTAGCTGTCTTCACTCTCCTTGGTTTATTCTTATTATACTTAATGGGATATTGGGAAGAGACAATGGATACTCTTGCTCTTGTTATAGCATCAACCATTATTGCTTTACTTATTGGAGTTCCATTAGGGATTTATGCCGCACGTAGCAACAGAGCCGAAAGTATAATACGTCCCATACTCGATTTTATGCAGACAATGCCTGCTTTCGTATATCTTATTCCTGCAATTTTATTTTTTAGTGTTGGAAATGTACCGGGAGTTGTTGCAACAGTTATATTTTCATTACCACCGGCTGTAAGACTTACAAGTTTAGGCATTAGAGGTGTTCAGCCAGAAGTTGTTGAAGCCGCAATATCATTCGGAGCTACTGAAAAACAATTACTACTTAAAGTACAAATACCATTAGCAATGCCTACCATTCTAGCAGGTGTTAACCAAGTAATTATGCTTGCTTTGTCTATGGTTGTAATAGCTTCTATGGTTGGAGCAAGCGGACTTGGACAAGCTGTATATAAAGGTATCCTTACTGCTGATATCGGACTTGGTTTTGAAGCAGGCTTAGGAATTGTTATCATTGCAATTATCCTCGACCGCATGACTCAAGCTCTTGGTATTCAAAAAAAATAAATTATTTTTATTAACATCATAAAACTACCATGTAGTGATTGTGAAAAAAAACCAAATAATTATGAGAAAAAAGAATTTTAATTTTATTAAAGTATTTGCAATATTATTAGGTGTTTCAATGCTTGCAATAACAGCTTGCAACCCTGCTAACAAAAATAAGGATAACGAATCAAAGCAAGAAATTAGTATTCTTTACCCTAATTGGGCAGAAGGTATTGCATTTACTCATCTAGCAAAAGTTGCATTAGACAATCAAGGATATAACACAAAAATTACACCTTTAGAGCCTGGTATTATATACGCCACTATAGCAAAAGGTGATGCTGATTTATTTTTTGACGCTTGGTTACCAAACACACATGCCAGCTACATGAAAAAATTCGGTGATAAAATCACTAAATTAGGAGAGTCATTTAGCAATGGTACTACAGGATTAGTTGTACCAAAATATTGTAAAATTGAATCTATTTCAGACTTAAATGATAATGCTGATAAATTTGATGGAAAAATTATTGGTATAGGTAGTGGTGCCGGTATTCACGCAAATACAAAAAAAGCTATCGAAGAGTACGGTTTAGATTTCAAACAAATCACATCTTCAGGTGCAGCAATGGTTGCTAGCCTTAAAAAAGCTACAGATGCAAAAAAACCAGTTGTTATAACAGGCTGGAAACCTCATTTCATGTTTAGCCAATATGACATCAAATACTTAAAAGACCCTAAAGGAGTCTATCCAAAAGATGTTTGCGCAATCTTATCAAGAAAAGGTTTTAAAAAAGACATGCCAAAAGTTGCAACTTTCTGTAAAAATTTCAATCTAAAAGAGGTGAAGCTTTACGAATTAATGGCAAAAATTTCTGAAACAGGCGATCCTCTAAAAGGTGCCGAAGCTTTCTATAAAGAAAACAAAACTTTAGTAGATGCATGGTTTCCTACAAAATAAATTATACCTTTATAAATGTATAAACAAAAAAAGCCGGAAATTATTTTCCGGCTTTTTTTGTACCATTACTCTTTGTAACAACAACCATTTTATTTTTTGATACCGAAAATATCAGCCACATTAAAATATTATAGCAACTGAATTTATGTCGGCCATTTTGAAATTCAATTGGTATCACAATCTGTTTTCATTACATTTGCTTTAAAAAATAAACAAATGCCGGAAGCACAAGACACATACAAAGCTATTTCAGATCGTTCAGAAGGTTTTTTCAAAGATAAAGGCAGTAAATTTTACTCTTTTGCTTTTCCCGTTTTTAACGAAGAAGAGGTGCGTACAAATTTAGAAAACATAAGAAAACAATTTCATGATGCTCGTCACCATTGCTATGCATATTCTATTGGCTTCGACCGAGATTTATTTAGAATAAATGATGATGGAGAACCTTCGGGCACAGCAGGAAACCCTATACATGGGCAGATTCTTTCTTACGATTTAAGAAATGTTTTAATAATTGTTGTACGGTATTTTGGCGGAACCAAATTAGGAGTCAGAGGCTTAATAAACGCATATAAATTTGCAGCACAAGACGCTATTAATAATGCCAAAATCCTCGATAAAAAATTAAAAGACGTATATGAATTACATTACGACTACACTTTGATGAGCAAAGTAATGTATATCATAAAAGAAGAAAAACTAGAGCAGCTAGAGACAAAATTTGAAATAGACTGCAAACTAAAATTCTCAGTACGTAAAAAAGAATCGAAAAGAATACTCGAGCTATTCAGCGCAATGTACCCTTTAAAAATAAAATACCTAAATTCGATATAAACCAACTTTAATTTAAAAAAACACTGATAGTTAACATTTTATAATCATCAACTAATTTATTACTACTCAAAAAACTTTTTAAAAGGCTCAGCAAACCATTCAGGAACACGTATTGGTTTATGGGTCGAGTCACTCAAAAACACCAATGAATTTTGACCTGTATTCACCAACTCATCACCTCTAAAAATCTCATAAAAAAACTTCATCCTAACTTTAGGCATCTCTTTCAATATAGTCCGCACTGTTAACACATCATCATAAAACACAGGCTGAATATACTTCAAACTCATTGTTATTACAGGCATTACAACACCTGTATCCTCAAGCTCTTTATAACTCATTCCTATTTGACGTAAAGCCTCTTGTCGCCCTATTTCATAATATGTAGGATAGACTCCGTGATAAACCACACCCATTTTATCAGTTTCAACATACCTAGCTCTTACTTTTGTCTCTGTTACAAACATTTACAATTATTTTATATTAATTTTTATATAATCACTCAACTGGCACAATAATTGAACTTCTTTTCTATCTGAAAAGCACTATACAAATGCAAA
>JAYEOD010000147.1:0-3983 GCA_034722575.1 Bacteroidota bacterium
ATGGTTTCTCTTCGTCGTTACCCGAGGATGTGCAGTTTAAGGCGCTTAGAAGTATTGTGGGGTTTGAGAATGTAAAAATTTTCCGTCCGGGTTATGCTATTGAATATGATTATTTTCCTCCTGAACAGTTAAAGTTTACTTTGGAGACAAAGTTGGTGGAAGGGCTCTATTTTGCCGGTCAGATTAATGGTACTACAGGTTATGAAGAGGCTGGGGCGCAAGGATTGATGGCTGGAATTAATGCGCATAGGAAGAATAATGGCTTGAGTGATTTTGTGCTTGCTAGATCTGAGGCTTATATTGGCGTTTTAATTGATGATTTAATTACAAAGGGTGTTGATGAGCCTTATCGTATGTTTACTTCGCGTGCCGAGTATCGTGTTTTGTTGCGTCAAGATAATGCTGATATTCGTTTGACTCCTCTTGGGCACAAGATTGGACTCGCTTCTGATGAACGATTGCGTAGGGTGGAGGAGAAGATTGAGAGGATAGAAAAGACAATCTCTTTTGTGCGTAAAACAAGTGTCGCTCCGGATGAGATAAATGAGTTTCTGGAAAAGGAGTTAACCTCTCCTTTGAAACAAAAGGTTAAAATTGCTTCTTTAATACTGCGACCGCAGCTGAATATCTGGGGTTTGGTTGAAAATATTTCTGTGTTAAAGAGTTTTGTTGAAGAGAAGCTTCAAAATGATAAAGAGAGTTTGGAAGAGGTTGAAATTTTAATAAAATATGAGGGGTATATTGCTAAAGAGGAGGAGTTGGTTAAGAAACTCTCTAAATTTGAGAGGTTGAATATTAATCCGGATTTTGATTATCATAAAGTGACGGCCTTGAGTTATGAGGCAAGAGAGAAGCTTGCAAGGATAAAGCCAAATACTATTGGGCAGGCAAGTCGTATTAGTGGTGTCTCTCCGGCTGATATCTCTGTTTTGTTGATACATTTAGGTAGAAATTGATTGGATTGAACGATATATTGTAGTGTTAATGTTTCACGTGAAACAAAAATCATCAATTATGTTTAGAAACAAGCGTAAAGTAGCAGTTGGGTTAGTTGTTTTTCTGTTTTCTTTATTCTTTTTTGCGGGGTTGTCGGTATATTTCAGTAGGTTTTATAATGTAGAGTATGTCTCTAATTTGCTTGCTCGTTCTGTGGTTAGTGAAGTAGGTTGTGTTGATAAGATTTTTGATTCTCGAGGAGATGTGAGTAATGAGGAGCTGTTAGGGTTGTCGGATAATATCGATTATCGTGATTTTTTGGTATTAAAGGGTGATTCTGTTGTGTTTTTTTCAAATAGTGAGGCTTTTATTGCTGCTAAAGTGTTGAAATCGATAGATTCTTTGGTGTTTCAAAAGCTGTTGAATCGTGATGTGATTGTTAGAAAAATTCGCTCTGATATAAGCGGAGATGTTTTTCATATTATTACTATTCGTAAAAACTATTCTATTAAGAATAGTTTTTTGGTTGATAGGTTTTTATTGAGTAGTAAAATTCCTGAGGATTTTAATATTAGTAAAGAGGGTGGATTTCCCGTGTTTTATCGTAATAACGTTATTTTTAATATTAAAAAATCAGGCGATATTCCCTTAAAAAAGGGGCGGAGTTCTATTGTTTTTATTGCTTTTTTACTTCTGCTTATTACAGGATTCTCTTTTATGAAAACGCTTTATTCTGAAGTTTTGTTTTTTAGAGGAAAGAGTCTGCTTAAGAGAATTGGCTTGGGGGGGGATATGCTTCTTATTGTTTTTTTATTGCATTATTTTAGATTTCCCGCTATTGTATTTAAAACTTTTTTTTTCGACTCCTCGATGATTTATGTCTCTCGATTTTTTGATAGTCTTGGAATTGCAATTCTTTATATGATACCATTTACGTTTTTTATATGGTTCTTGTTTGAAGATTTGAAATGTAAAGTGTTTAAAAAGGATTATTTGATTCAGTCTCTTTTATTGTTTATTGCCGCTAATATTTTTCTTGCACCTTATTTTTTTATCAAAACTATTGTTAAAAATTCCGTGGCTCCTTTAGAGTTGTATGATGTTACCTCTTTGGGTGTTGATAGTTTTCTTACCTTTTTTATAATTGCTTTGGTTCTTATGAATGCCTCTATGGTTATTCGTTTTATTTTTAAATTACTTAAGCTCTCGCAATTATCATTTTTAAAAATTTTTTTATTGATTTTTGTTCCTGTGGTTTTATATGGGATTGTGTTGGTATTTTCTTTTGAAGTAGAACTTGTTTTTATTCTCCTCTTTTTTGTTGTTGTGGTTCTGGGAAGTGCGGTTATCGAGAAAAAATATCCGAATAATTTTTCTTATCCCATATATCTGTTTTTGGTTAGTGCAGCAATTTATGGTTCTTATTTTATTATGGATTTTCAGCAGGAAAAAGAGATTGAGAAAATTAAGTTGAAAACAATCTCTTTGGCAAATAATAGAGATCAAATTGCAGAGTATCAATTTTTAGAGATTTCGGATGATATTAAGCAGGATAAAGAGGTTTTGAGATTGGTTAAAGGTTTTTTAAATTCAGAAAGTGTTGAAAATGAGACGGATCTGCTGTTGAGTAGCAGGTTTTTTGATGGTTTTTTTAAGAAATATGATGTTAATTTTACTGTTTGTGATAATAGATCCTCTCTTGTTATTGATGATAATGCAAAGCCTGTTAGTTGTAAAGATTTTTTTGATGATGTTATTGATGAATATGGAAAGCAGACTATTTCAAAGAATCTCTTTTATCTTGATGATGGCGATGATTTAAAAAATTATTTGGGTGTTATTACATGGAAGTTTTCAAAAAAGGTTGTTGTTAAATTGTATATCGACTTGATATCAAAAAATACTCCTTTTGCTCAAGGATATCCTGAGTTGTTGGTTGATGAGGCAAATAATGACATCGTTATGGAGCCTAAGTATTCGTACGCATTGTATAATAAGAATACTCTGGTTAGTAGTTATGGCGATTATAGCTTTGAACTGAATAAAGATTTTTCGAAATGTGAAAATGGTTTTTTCGTTAATAGTGAAAATGGTTTTATTCATATTATTAATGCAGAAAATAAATCTAGAACGTTAATAATCAGCCGCAAAGAAGTGAAGGGAATTGATAGAGTTGCAGGATTTACTTTTTTCTTTCTTCTTCTTTCAATTGTTTTCTTGTTTATAGGGTTGTTCGCCAGTAAAAAAAGGTTTTCTCGTAAATCTTTTACGTTTCGTTCGCGATTGCAAGTCTCGATTTTCGGCATTCTGTTAGGGTCATTTTTTATTATTGGTGTTTTTATTTTTACTCATTTATCATTTCAAAATGATATAAAAGATACTAATAATTTGAAAGGTTTATCGCACTCTATTCTTATTGAGCTTGAACATAAGTTTGCCTTTCTCGATAATATCGAAGAGGTTGATTTAATGTATGCGCAACGTCAATTAGTAAAGTTTTCGCAGGTGTTTTTTGCCGATATTAATGTTTATGATTGTAACGGATATCTCTTCTCTACATCACGTCCTCAGGTGTTTGAAAAAGGTATAATTAGTAAAAGAATTAATTCCGATGCTTTTAATGAGTTGGCGGATAATAGTAAAAGTATTTTTATTCATAAAGAATTTGTTGGGAGCTACGAATATTTGAGTGCATATTTCCCGTTAAGGAATTACGAAAATAAGACTATAGCGTATGTTAATCTGCCTTATTTTAATAAGCAGCGTCAATTGCGTTTAGAAATAGCCTCTTTCCTTACCACTTTTATAAATATTTATGTTATTCTTACGGTACTGTCTTTACTGTTGGTATGGATTATTTCAAATTATATAACCAAACCTATAGAGTTGATAAAAAAACATTTACGACAAACAAAGTTTATTAACGACAATGTGAAAATTTTATGGGAGCATGAAGATGAAATAGGAGAGTTGGTGAGTGAGTATAATAAAATGGTTGATGAATTGGAAAAGAGTGCTAAGCTGCTTGCTGCTTCAGAAAGAGAATC
>JAYEOD010000148.1:0-3971 GCA_034722575.1 Bacteroidota bacterium
TTGATTGATTGATTGGTTGGTTGATTGATTGGTTGATTGATTGGTTGATTGGTTGATTGGTTGAAATATAAAGGTGCAGAGCACCGTTCTATTTGTAGCATGATGATCGGGGAGTGAAAATTTAGGTACAGAGTACCGTTCTATTATTTTATAGATTAGCCTGAAGGTCTGGGATAAACTAATCAGATTGGATGCTTTCACCGAGTTGTTTGATTGAGGTTTTTTCCTTCGCTTTGGCTTCTGAGGACAAGGATATTACACTAAAAAATTAGATTAATTCGATGTTAAAGTTGAGTCCCCACCATACCTAAACAAAAAAAGCTTTATTTCCCTTCTTGCGAAGTTAAATAAAGCTTTTAATTTTTGGCGGAGAATGAGGGATTCGAACCCCCGGTACCTTGCGGTACAACAGTTTTCAAGACTGCCGCATTCGACCACTCTGCCAATTCTCCGTCGGCAAAGATAGAAAAATTCACTTCCCGTCCAACATCAAATTTATTTTTTTTAAAAATTACTAAAAACAAATTTAAAACACTACCGCCCTACTCCATCCAACCGATAAAAAATAGAGTGGTAGATCAGGCTGAAAGCCTGAGATGAAAATCTGCAACCTCCCCAAATTATATTTTTAATTCCTTGTTATGGAAATAATACTCCCGGATATTCTGTTACCGAAACCAAAGGAATAGCAGCATTATATTTTGCGTTTATTGCTTCGACAAAAGTATTTGCGGCATAAGCATAACCTTGCGGAGTAAGATGAACTCCATCAAGAGAGAATGTGCCACCTGTAACATATGTAGCAGTATAATTAACACCATCGTATTTAATACCGGTTTTAATATCCTCTAAAAGGCCATTCATATCAGCTAAAGCTAAACCAAACTGCTCAGCATAAGCAGCAATAGTTTGATTAAAAGCAATAGTAGCATCAGATATTTCCTGAATTTCAGCTAAATCGAGAATATATTGTGCCGGAACAGGCTTTATAGTTCCCCATCCTGCACACTTTATTGAATCTTGTGGAATTGAAAGCAAAACTAATTCGCCCTCTTTAATTTGGCGAATACCACCAAGAGCAGCAAAAGCTTCATCTTCTATTACCATAGCATTTAATCCTTCGGCAAAAGTAATCGAGTCTAATCCATAAGCTGTTGCTCCTGCATTATATTCAGCATAAGCGGCTTTTAACTGAATCACTTGTGCTTGCTCTAATGGAACAGGATTATAAGGTACTGTAGTAAAATATGGGATAGCAGTAATTTCAGGTAAATTAGCTAACACACCTTTTGCTCCATTTGCTGTAAGAGTTTGAAGTATTGCACCATAAGCCTGCTCAAAAATTGGCTGTGGAGTAATACTATCTGACTCAGCACCAGACAAAGCATAAGTCAATAAATCGTTACTCCCAATCCAGCAAGAAAAAAATGTAGGGTCTATAGCCATTGCATCTGCCATTACAGTAGTTCCTTCAGATGTTGCAAAGCGACCAAAATATGGATTTAACACACCATAACCCGGTGTAATAAGATGAAATGTTTTAGCACCCGGCACCCCCATATTATTAAATGGACCATCATCTGCAATAGAGACAAAATTAGCAGGAGAAGGAGTCGTATTAAAAGGAATAGGAGCAACAGAGGTCTCTCCGGTACAACTTGTAGAAGAGCCTAAAATCAATCTTTTTCCAAAACCTATATCATCTTTCATTAAAGGCTGTATAAAATCACCTCCATCAACTGTAGCAAACATCTCTGCAATAATAGCCGGATAGGAGTTTAACTGTACTGTTTTATACAAATCGCCATCTGCATAACCAGATGTTAATGAGTTACCAATAGCAACATAACGCGTAAAATCAGCATCTCCACCAGATGGTGTAAAATCCTCTATATCCGGCTCACAAGCCATAAAGAGAGTTGCTACAAACATAAATAGTATTAATATTTTTTTCATGATTTTTCAGATTTCAATTAAAATTTATAACTAATTCCTATACCCGGAATAAACGCATTATACTTATACTTCCCACCAAAATCTTCAGGAGTATAATTTACTTCACGTTCTAAACCTGTTAAGTATAAATAAGATACATCGATAGAAAAATTATCGTTAGGAGCAAACGACAGTCCACCTGTAAAGCCTAATTTCACAGCATCAGGAGTTTCAGGAGCATAATAATCGTCATCAACCACAGGAGAATCATAATAGAATCCTGCTCTAACTGTCCACATATCATTAACTAAATATTCACCACCAATACGATAGATTGCGCCATCAGAATAGTTCTTTTCTAAACTCATATCCTCTAATGCAGAAGTATTAGTCTCAAAATCAAAATCAAGAGTTTGATAAGTACTCCAGAACACATAATTTACATCAACACCTAAAGTAAATTTTTCAGTAACACTATAAGAGGCACCAAAATTAACTGAAGCAGGCAGAGGTAAATCGGCATCAAATTTATTTTTTGCAGGAAACAAATCTGATAACGAAGAAGGGACATCAAAAGTAGCATCGCCACCTTCAACCGACATCATTATTTCTGAACGATATGTTAATCCAAGCTCTAATTTATCTGTTGGACGAAAAACAAGTCCGGCATTAAAACCATAACTTATACCACTTCCTTCGATAGTTGATTGTCCGGCCTGACCATTACTATTTTGCAATGGTATAGCTTTGTTTAAAGAAACATCGCCATAAGTAATTACAAAACCAACACCAGCGCTAAACTTATCGCTAATTTTATACGACACAGTAGGTTGAAAATAAATAGCTTTTAATGAAATATCCTGAATAACATATTTTCCACGCCAGTTATCACCCCAGATAGTAGTACTACCATAAGGAGTATAAATACCAAGTCCTAAAGATAATTTATCGTTAACTTTTCCTGTCATATACAAAGAAAAAGGAAAGCTGATTGGATTATCAGTTTGTGCTTCATAAGCAGAAGGCTCTCTGTATTGGAACGATACGTTAGACATAATAGGACTCACTCCCACCGAAAAGCTGTATTTACTATCCAAAAATGACATTCCACCAGGATTAAAAAACACTGTACTTGGACCAACAATAAACCCCGTTCCTATTAACCCCATACCTGTTTGTCGCTGACCTTGTAATCCCACCTGATAACCACCGGCATTAACGCCATAGGAGATCATTAAGAATAATGATAACAGCAAAGTAATTTTTCTCATAATAATTAATATTAGTTACTAAAAGTTGCAATTTTATACGTGTAAATATTTATATATAACCCATACATTTTAATATAAAAGCACTTTAAAGGCGACCAAATTAGTTATATTAATTAAAAAAAGAAAACTTTTTTCATCTCATTCAATTTTCCAATCGATTGATTTGCTGCCATTTCGACCGAGTAATTCATTTGTTCCGGAAAAATGGTTGCATCCGAAAAACCCACGATACGCTGATAGAGGTGAGGGGTGGTGTGATTCGAGGACATAATGCTTAGATAAATCTATCATCTTTTTTTTCTCGCGAGCAAACCTGCCCCACAAAAGAAAAATCACATCTTTTTTATTATCGGATATTTTTTTAATCACACTATCTACAAATTGTTCCCATCCCCTATTTTGATGCGACCCTGCTTTATTTGCACGAACAGTTAGAGTAGCATTAATCAAGAACACTCCTTGGCTTGCCCATTTCGATAAATCGCCGTGAGTTGGTATTTCACACCCTACATCATTTTTTATCTCTTTATAGATATTTCGTAACGAAGGAGGGATTTTAATATCTCTATTTACCGAAAAACAGAGACCATTTGCCTGACCGTGTCCATGATATGGATCCTGACCAATAATAACTACTTTCACATCCTCGAAAGAGACAAGATTAAAAGCTGAGAATACCTGCTCTTTGGGAGGATAGACAAGATAATTCTCTCGCTCTTCAGCAACAAATTTTTCAAGATCATGAAAATACTTAGCATTAAGCTC
>JAYEOD010000149.1:0-3959 GCA_034722575.1 Bacteroidota bacterium
GTTGGTGGCGGCGGACTTTTAAGTGGTACAGCACTGGCCTGCAACTTTTTTAGTCCACAAACAAAAGTTTTTGCTGCTGAGCCATTTGGTGCAGATGATGCATACAACAGCTTTTACAACAAAAAGCTCATCCCGTCGCAAAACCCTTGCACTATAGCCGACGGACTACTTACTTCATTGGGAGATATTACATTTCCGATTATTTTAGAACATGTAGATAAGATTATCCGTGTAAACGAAAACACAATAATAAAAGCCATGCGACTGGTATGGGAGAGAATGAAAATTATTATTGAACCTTCATCGGCAGTGGCTTTAGCTGCAATTTTTGAAGAACCAGAAACCTTTACGAATAAAAAAATCGGCATTATTATTTCAGGCGGTAATGTCGATTTAAATAAACTGCCTTGGCTATAATCTGCTTTTTGTACTTTTGCAAAAAACAAACAGATAAAACTATTCATGACAAAAGGTCTTTTACGCACAATGAAAAATGATTATAAAATCTTTTCGTAGTGTATTAGCGCCTTTGCAAGATAATCTTTACACATATGAAGGGAACATTATTTTTAATACCAACTATTATAAGCGACGCTCCATATCAAGACGTTCTTCCTCAAGACATCTTAACAACAACAAATCGTGTTGATGAATTTATCGTAGAAAACATTAAGACCACACGTCGTTATTTACGAAAAATAGGTTTTAAAAAAGATTTTGACCAGATACCATACCACAGTCTCAATAAACATACAAAACCGGAAGAGATTCCATCGTTTTTAAAAGCTTTAAACGAAGGCAAAAATATAGGACTGTTTTCAGAGGCAGGAATTCCATGTATTGCCGATCCGGGAGCTATTGTGGTAAAAATAGCACAACAAAATAATCATCATATCAAACCATTAGTAGGACCATCCTCCATCCTACTCTCCTTAATGGCATCGGGATTTAATGGTCAGAATTTTGCTTTTAACGGATACTTACCAATTGAATCAAAAGAGAGAAATCAGAAAATTAAAGCGCTCGAAACACGTGTTTACCACGAAGATCAAACACAAATATTTATTGAAACACCATACAGAAATGATAAGCTGTTAAAAGCATTTCTGGATAACTGTAGAAACGAGACATTAATTTGTGTTGCCACAGAAATAACTTCCGAAAATGAAAAAATAATTACCCGATCGGTAAAACAGTGGAAAAAAAATCTTCCTGCTCTTCATAAACAAAATACAGTTTTTTTGATGTATAAAGGGTGAAATTGAGGTTTCATCCGTTTATAATTTTATATTTCGGTCGGATGGAGCTCGCCTTTATAATCATTGTCGTGTGTTAAAAGTTTTAGCATGGCTCGGTTCATCCGTTTATAATTTTATATTTCGGTCGGATGGAGCTCGCCTTTATAATCATTGTCGTGTGTTAAAAGTTTTAGCATGGCTCGGTTCATCCTTCGCTTTAGCTTCGGAGGACAAGAGTTGAGATGAAGATTGGTTGAATGATACAATTTACGACTCAGGTTGAGATGAATTTGTTGATTGAGTGATTGGATGATTGGGATTTAGGCTGAGACTGAGATCGCCCCCCCCTTTCACGAAAAAATTAGTGTAATTCGATTAATTCGATGATTGATTGAAGATGAAGTTTAGGTTGATTGAAAAGTTTTTTTTGAAAAACCGTTATATTTCCTGATATATTTTGTAATTTTTTCCTCTTAATTGCGTCTATACTTTTTATAGTTACATAGAAAATAATATTTTGGAAAATACAGTACTATCAATTAATAATCTTTCGAAAAGATATGGCAGAATACAAGCTGTCGATAATATCAGTTTTGAAGTAAAAAAGGGACAAGTTTTTGGTATTTTAGGCCCTAACGGAAGCGGTAAAACCACTACACTGGGAATTCTCCTGGATGTGTTAAAAAAAGATTCTGGAAGTTTTTCGTGGTTTGGAAATGAGCCAAACCACAAAGACAGACAAAAAATTGGTGCTATATTAGAGGAGCCGCTATTTTATCCATACCTATCTGCATACAGAAATTTAAAAATTACTGCCGATATAAAGGGAGGTTCTGATAAACAAATCGATGAGGTATTAAAAACCACAGGGCTGCTCGAAAGAAAACACGACAAATTCAAAACCTACTCTTTTGGAATGCGACAACGCTTGGCAATAGCCGGAGCACTCCTTAACAATCCCGAAGTACTGATTTTCGACGAGCCCACAAACGGTCTCGATCCACAAGGAATTGCCGAAATACGACAACTTATTACAGAGATATCACAAAAAGGTATTACTGTTATTTTGGCCAGCCACCTACTCGACGAAGTCCAAAAAGTCTGTACCGATATGGCGGTAATGAGAAAAGGTAAAATCCTATTCTACGGTAATGTTGAAGAGATACTCAGCAAAGGACTGCTTATAGAGATGGCCAATAGCAATAATGAGATGCTGCTAGAGGTATTAAAAACATTACCTTCTATAAAAAGCGTTAAAAAAGAAGAGTCTCTGCTACTTGCCAAACTAGAAGAGAATATTTCTGCTCAGGAGATTAACAAACAACTATCTGAAAAAGGAGTATATCTATCACATCTTAAAACCAGAAAAAAATCTTTAGAAAGCTATTTTCTCGAATTAGTTAATGATCAAAAATAACATCATGATAAAATTATTAAATATAGAATTCAAAAAATTACTCTATTATAAAACATTCTGGATTTTAAGCATTTTGCTCCTGTTTTTACTCTCCCTTGTAACATTTGGACTACAAGGTTTTCTTGGCACTATAATCGACGACAGCAACACACACAGCCCAATACCCATTCCAAAATTCAGTATTTATCAGTTTCCTGATATTTGGCATAACATAACTTTCATTGCCGGGTACTTTAGAATTTTTCTTGGCGTGATATTAATAATTCTTATCACCAACGAGTTTAATTTTAAAACAATACGATTTAATATTATAAACGGACTTAGCAGGACGGAATTCTTTTTCTCAAAATTTTTCTTACTGCTATTTTTATCGTTGGCAACAACTTTAGTACTGTTAATCTCGGGGTTTATTCTTGGTTATAACAATACTATAAACACTTCATTTTCGGTGGTTTCATCGGAACTGTATTTTGTTGCAGCATTCTTTTTCGAGATAATTTGTTATCTCACTTTCGTGATGTTTGTCTCGCTATTTATGAAACGTTCAGGATTAGCAATAGGATTTATTCTACTCTATTCATACATTTTAGAACCAATCATCAATTATAAACTTCCCGAGAGTTTACAAGGGTTATTACCACTAACCTCTTTCGGAAATATTATTCAACTCCCCAACACACAATTAATGCGAGTTTTCGGATACGAATTCAGTGAGTCGATAGCCACTACCGACCTATTAATTTCTTTAGTATGGGTTACCATATTTGCAGTTGCTTCGTGGTATAAAGTGTATAAAAGCGATTTGTGAAATTGAGGTTTAGGTTATTCTTATATCTTATTCGGGTATCCGTATGAAAAACATACCCATCAATCATTTCAACATGTATTTGGTATAATATATAATAATTTTTTATAATAATTTTTGAAGACATTATTACACAGGGTGAATTAGATGATTGATTGACAACACATAACAATGGGACCTTTATATCATTGTACCATTGTACCATTATACCATTATATCATTGAAGCATTGAAGCATTGTATCATTATATCATTTTTTCATTCTAGCATCGTCATTTCGACCTTGTGGAGAAATCTGTAAAAGAAGGTAGTAATTCTAATAAACAGATGTCTCGACTACACTGCGTTACGCTCGACATGACAATTACTTAGCTAGCAAATTGCACTCTGACTTTGTAGAACTTTTTATATTTATAGTTCCAATTTTCTTAAATGTCTTATTATTTCTCTTTCTACTTTATCAAACTCTGGTAAATTCTGAATTTGTTCTTTTATAGATT
>JAYEOD010000150.1:0-3952 GCA_034722575.1 Bacteroidota bacterium
ATTAAAAAAACACAGAAAAAATTCTTCGAGAACCAACAATCGCATCAACAAAACCAACCAAAGAAAGAAGACGGGAAAACAACCGTTGACTATGTTCCCAACGACCACAAGAAAAAAAATAACGATTTAGGGGAATATATCGATTTTGAAGAAATCGATGATAAAGACAATAATAAATAAAACATCTTTACAACATGAACCGGATAAACTTTAAAGAACTACTCCCGCATATTATTGCCATCACCCTTTTTTTACTTGCAACTCTTATTTACGTAAACCCTGTACTATCAGGAAAAAAGGTAAAACAAGGCGACATTGTTAACTATCGTGGAATGTCGAAAGAGATAACAGACTTTAGAACAGAGACCGGGGAAGAGCCTTTATGGACAAACTCTATGTTTAGCGGCATGCCGGCATATCAAATTTCCATGAAGTATAAATCTAATTTGGTAAAAAAAATCGACAAAATTTTTCGTATGAGCCTACCTCGTCCGGCAGATTATATTTTCCTCAACTTCATCGGTTTTTATATTCTTTTGTTAGTATTAGGAGTTAATCCATGGCTCAGTATTGTAGGGGCTTTTGCCTATACTTTCTCCTCCTATTTCTTTATAATTTTGGAGGCCGGGCACAACACTAAAGCACATGCCATAGCTTATATGGCACCGGTTATTGCAGGTGTATTACTTACCTACAAACGAAAATATATTCTGGGAGGTGCTTTAACGCTTCTGTTTGTCTCGCTAGAAATAGTTACCAACCACTTACAAATAACCTATTACCTACTATATATTTTAATATTTATTGGTATAGCAGAGTTTGTTTATAATTTCCGCAACAAACAATTGCCCCACTTTTTTAAAGCTACTGCAATACTTTTTGCAGCCGCAATAATAGCGATAGGGCCAAATATCACAAGTCTGCTGCTAACACAAGAGTATAGCACAGACACTATTAGAGGAAAATCAGAACTCACCTCAAATAACGAAAACAAAACTTCGGGATTAGATAAAGATTATGCTACACAATGGAGTTACGGCAAGCAGGAAACTCTTACTCTAATGATCCCGAATGCGAAAGGTGGCGGCTCGGGATATATGGGTCAAAGTCCGGAAAGTTTAACTGACACACCACAACAATATCAGCAAATTATTGCACAACAAAATCACTACTGGGGAAATCAACCTTTTACATCAGGACCGGTTTATGTTGGCGCTATAATATTTTTCTTGTTTATATTAGGACTGTTAATCCTTGAAACACGCTTAAAATGGGCTCTTCTGGCGGCAACACTATTGTCTATCTTCCTTTCATGGGGACATAATATGATGTGGTTTACCGACTTTTTTTTAGATTATATACCAATTTATAATAAGTTCCGAACGGTTTCTATGACTCTTGTTATTGCCGAACTCTGCATTCCTTTACTGGGGATTCTTGCCGTACAGAGAATTATTGATAACCCTGAAATCATATCTAAAAAAAGAAAGCAATTTTTTATCGCTTTAGGACTAACAGGAGGAGTATCGATAATTCTCTACCTTCTTCCCGATACTTTTTTAACCTTTTTAAGCGAGAGAGAGCTAACTGCTTTCGCATCGCAAAAAGCGTCTAATCCACAATCGGCGGGACAAATAGATATTTTCCTTGATGCTTTAGAGACTGCACGAATCAATATTTTCCAAAAGGATACGCTACGCAGCTTATTCTTTATTCTTGTTTCCGGAGGCTCTTTATACCTTTTCTCCATCAAAAAAATTAAAACCCCTGTATTAATCACACTATTGGGTTTATTTATTGTAATAGATATGTGGAGTATCGATAAGCGATATCTTAACAATGATAATTTCGAGAGCGCACGAAAAGTAGAAAACCCTTTCTCTGCATCGCGTGCCGACAAAGTGATTTTACAAGATAACGATCCTAATTTTAGAGTTTACAATTTAACGGTAAGCCCTTTTAATGATGCAAGCACCTCTTTTTTCCACAAATCAATTGGAGGATATCATGGTGCTAAACTTCGAAGATATCAGGAGTTAATAGATCATCACATCACAAAAAATAATCCTAATGTGTTAAATATGCTTAACACAAAATATTTTATTGTTCCCGATAACAACCGACAGCCACATGCTCAATACAATCCCAATGCATTGGGACACGCATGGTTTGTAAATAATTATCGCATTGTCGAAAATGCAGATCAAGAGATTGAAGCCTTAAACAACTTTAATGCCGACAGTACTGCAGTTATCGACAAACGCTTTAAAACTTTCGTTGATGGAGTAACAATTAGCAGTACAGATAACGCAACAATAACATTAAAATCGTATGCCCCAAACAAGTTAATCTACTCTAGTAATACAACACAAGAGCAATTAGCAGTGTTTTCGGAAATATATTATAAAAATGGATGGAATGCATATATCGACGGCGAGCTACAACCTCATTTCAGAGTAAATTATGTTTTGCGTAGTATGGTTATCCCGAAAGGGACACACACAATAGAATTCAAATTTGAGCCGCAATTATACACTACAGGCGAAAATATTGCTTTAGGAACTTCAATATTATTGATACTATTAGTTGTTGGAGGATTAGGATTTGAAGTAAGAAAAAAGTTTTTTAGTTAAAAAATGAAAAAGGTATTAATAATTACATACTATTGGCCACCCAGTGGAGGAGCAGGAGTTCAGCGCTGGTTAAAGTTCGCAAAATACCTACCGGAATATGGTATCGAACCTATTATTTATACACCTTCGAATCCGGAAAGCCCGGTAAATGACGACACTTTGCTAAATGATATTCCTAAAAATTTAAACATTATAAAAAGAAGAATATTTGAGCCATACTCTTTTTATAAAGTATTTACCGGAAAAACACAAAATCAAAAGGTAAATGCAGGATTTATATCAGAACACAAAAAGACAGGTCTTTTAGAAGCCCTTTCGGTGTGGATAAGAGGTAATTTCTTTATTCCCGATGCAAGAAAATATTGGGTAACACCCTCTGTTAAATTTTTATCCGACTACCTACAAAAAAATCCTGTTGACACTATTATCACCACAGGACCGCCGCACAGCATGCATTTAATTGGAATGCGATTAAAAAAACAACTTAATATTACATGGATAGCAGATTTTCGCGATCCATGGACTGAAGTAGATTATTATCATCTGCTAAAAATTGGAAAACGAGCCGACAAACTGCATCACAAACTTGAAAAAAAAGTGGTATCATCGGCAGATGTTGTTTTAACCGTAAGCGAATCGTGGGCCGGCGATCTGAAAAAAATTGGCGCAAAAAAGACAAAAGTCATCACCAATGGTTTCGACAGCACTGACTTTGAAAATCTTAATAATAATATCGACAATAAATTTAGTATTGTTCATATAGGAACAATACACAAAGAAAGAAATCCGCATAACCTTTGGAAAGTATTAGGAGAATTGGTATCACAAAACACAGAATTCAGAAAGAAATTAAAAATTCGACTAATAGGGAAAATCGACTTTTCGGTTATTGAAGAGATTGAAAAAAATAATTTAAAAAGTTATGTAGAACGAATTTCGTATCTACCACATAGCGAAATTCCTGCCCAAATGAAGCGATCTAGGGTTTTACTATTACTTATAAGCCGCTTTGTAGGATCTAAAGGAATGATTCCCGGAAAATTATTTGAATACATAGCTTCGGAAAGACCAATTATAATGCTAGGAAATACTCAAGGAGACACAGCTAAGTTGATAAACAAACATAACGTAGGACAAATTTCGGAATACGAAAACCGCGAAGAGATAAAAGATACTGTACTTAAATGTTTTAACAACTACATAAATAAAACCGATTCAAAAAAAGCGGAAGGAATAGAAAGATACAACAGACAAAATCTTACTAAAGAATTAGCAAACTTGATTGATCCTCAGTCTTAACCTCAGCCTCAATCTTAGCC
>JAYEOD010000151.1:0-3925 GCA_034722575.1 Bacteroidota bacterium
AATCAATCAATCAATCAATCAATCAATCAATCAATCAATCAATCAATCAATCAATCAATCAATCAATCAATTCAAACGCAGCGTTGTATATGCTTTTAATTCCGGGTAAAACAGTTTTTTCTAATATTTGCTGATGTGGAATTGGTGAAAATAGCGACCCACTTCTTTCAATAGGAGCTTCCAAAAAATCGTAACCCTCTTTGTTTATCATAGCAGCAATTTCGGCTCCTATTCCTCCAAAAAGATATCCTTCATGAACGATTATTGCTTTTTTTGTTTTAGCTACTGATTTTAAAATTCCTGTTTTGTCGATAGGAAGTAATGTTCGCAACTCAAAAATTTCTGCTATTACATCATGTTCTCTATATAGTTTTTGAGCCACTTTTAAACATAGATGCGTTGAATTACCATAAGTAATAAAAGTAATGTCGTTACCCTCTTTTCTAATTATTCCTTCGCCAATATTTGTAGTAATATTTTCGTTAAATACTTTTTGAGCTATTCTGTCTAAGTATATAGCTTTTGGCTCAAAAATAATTGTAACTCCTTTAGAACGAATTGCCGTACGTAAGAGGCCGGAAAAATCATCGGCAAAAGAGGGGTAAATAATTCTTATTCCAGGAATATTTAGTAGCATCGATTCTATATTTGAAGAGTTGTAAGGCCCTTCTTCAGAGTATCCTCCTGTTGGCACTCGTAGTACAATTGAAGGGGTGTCAATGCCATTTGTCTCCCACGAGCGGAAAGCCATTTCACGTATTGTATTCAAACTCGATAATAGTGAGTCAGATGATTCCATTTCTACAACAGCAACTATTTTAGAGTTGTATTGTATCATACCGCTGGTAGTACCTAAAATATAGTTGTTAGATGCTTTTAGACTTATAACCCTATGTTTACCAAGTTTTTGTGTTAGTTTTGATAAAAACTCTTTGTCGCTATTTTTATGTTGTGTCTCTCTGTAAACATAAAAACTGTGGTCGTGCTTAGGAAGTTCTTTAATAGCAGTATCGTAAATAGCTTCTAATATGTTTTTTTTGCTGTTGAGGACCATGTTTTCATCTTCAGTAGGATTGTATGTGGCGCAATTTATATTGTGAAGAACTTGTGAATATTTTGGAGAGGAAAGTTTCTCTGCAGCTTCAAATCCTTTTTTAATATCGCTAATGGCTTTTTTTCTTATTTCAGACAGCTCTTCAGCGCTGATTTTTAATTTTAATAAATTTTCTATCTCCGGAAGTAACTTGTTAAGCCTGTTATCTTCTGAAACTGAAGTGAATATCATTACGGGGATATTCTCGTTTTTGGCAATATTTCTTGCTTTTTTAGATGCGTTTATGCAGTCTAAAATATCTGTGCTATCGCATTTTATGGTATGAAGATTATCACTTTTTGGAATAACTGTCTCTTTATACAACTCCTGTTCTACAATATATATAATGGGGAGTTTTTCGCTTTCACTTCCCTGAATCGCTTCTAAAGTATTTCCTTCAAGCAAATTGTTGTTTTTTATTGAGCAAATTGCTATCCCTTTCGATTGATATATTTTTAATGCACGCGAAAATCCTGTTGCACGAAGTGTGTGATTGGCTTGTAATCCCGATATGGCATGGATATTATGATATGGTGAAAATAATATTTCGGGAGGTAGTTTGCCATAATGAATCCCTTTATAAATTCTTTTTAATAACATAGCACCAAGATTTTCTTTGTTAATGCCGCTACTTAGTGTTATTAATAAATCTTCTGTTTCCGGGAATAAATGATCCCAACGAGGATTAAAATCGTATCCGGCAACCAAATGTAATAAATTAGAAATAGGATTGCTGTTATAATACGATTCTGGCAGATACTCGTTTAAATTGTTCGAAAAATAGTTTTGTATTGCTTCGTACTGATATAAATATGATATTAGCTCTTTTAGCATTGTGGAGCTGTACGTGTTTAGCTTGTTGTTATCCATAGCAAATTTAATTAAGATCAATCCAGCTATTAATTTTTATATTTATAGTGGCTTGTTTTTCCTTAAAGATATAAATTCTATCTTTAATATCTTTATTTTTTGAATTTTGTTCTCTGGTATACTGATTTTCTCTTGTAAATTTATAATTCATAACGGTTTCCACAGATTTATCGTGAATAGTGATTTTCCTTTTCTAAAAAAAACAAGATTTTTATATAGTTCAAGTAGGCTATTACTATTTCCTGTTTGCTCCTCAACAGAAATATTGTCGTTAGGGAAGGTGTTTAACATTTTATGTCTAAATTTTTTTATGTTTGTTATTCCTTTACCCGATGCTGATGTGTACTAGTCCATTGGCTCACGCAGGTTTAGGCTTGATTGATTACTTGTTTTTTACCTACTTTGTTTTTTCTATTATAATTGTTTCAAAGATATTAAAAAAGTTATGCTTTGGTTGCTTTACCCGACTTTATGTAGTTTTAAATTGTTTTATTAATTAAAATATTTTTATATTTGATTATATAAAAACTTATTGTTTTTAGTAGAATAGTAGTACTTGGTGCAGGAATGATTGGATCTGCAATAGCAATTGATTTATCTAAAAATTATATTGTTTGGTGAACCGCTATTAATAGTGAGATATTAAATAGAGTAAGGTGAAAAATTAATTTTTTGTGACTTTTTATAAATATTTCGTCTAAATAAATGAGACAAATAAAAATATTAAATTATGAAACTTATGTATCAAAAAATTAAATTTGGAATAGTATTTATGAGTATTTTATCTTTTTTTGTTGTATCATGCAATAATACGGTTGATAGTGAACAGTATGTAAATAAAATTGGTACCGTTGATCTCCCCAATTTATCGAATGATATTAATAGTAAAAACAGTATAGAAGCTGATAGAGTTGATATGAACAAGGTTACATTAATTAAACCTGTAAAAGCTGATTTGCCGAAAAATATTAATGTTACACTACCTGATTTTGGAAAATATACTGATGTACAAGAAAAGAAAAGGGCTTTCTTTAATTTTATGCGTCCTATTATTCAATCTGAAAATCAAAAAGTACTGATTGAGCGTGGAAAAGTGTTAGGATTATTAGAAAAAGTAAATGCCGGAGAAAAACTTACAGAGGATAATATCTTATATTTAAAAAAATTAGTGAAAAGCTATAGAGTAAAGGGTGTTGAAGATGTTACTAGTAAAAAAGCTTTTCTTAAACTTTTATTGCATATTGATGAGGTGCCTGTTGAATTAGGTTTGGCGCAGTGTGCTAATGAATCGGCTTGGGGGACATCCTATTTTGCTAAAAAAGGAAATAATATGTTTGGACAGTGGTGTTTTACAGGTGGATGTGGTATTGTTCCTCGTGGCAGAGCAAAAGGTGCTACACATGAAGTTGCTGTTTTTGATGATGTTGCGCATTCTGTTAAAGTGTATATAAAAAATTTAAACTCTCATCCTGCATATCAATTATTGCGCACTACAAGATATAAAATGAGAGCAGCAAAGGCCAGACCAACAGGTGAGGCAGTTGCTATCGGATTGCAAAAATATAGTGGTATTGGAATGGAGTATGTTGAAACATTGCGATCAATGATGCGTGTAAATAAAGATTATATGGGCTTGGGTGATATTTAGTAGTAGTAATACCAATTGAACATCGAAATGGCCGATAAATTCTTCATCTTTTCCAGTTTTACCACACTTCAAATTTGAACCATAGCTACTGCTATGCTTAAAATTTGAAGATTGTAAAACAGAAAAATATTTTGAATTTATGTCGGCCATTTTGAAATTCAATTGATATAAAGTGTTTATAATTCTTATTAGTTATTTTAAATAAAATTTAAATCAATATGGACTATGATAAAATTTCTGATGAAGCACTGGTGTTATTAATAGTTGAAAATGGTGACGTAAATTCTTATGGTGTTATTTATGACAGATATATC
>JAYEOD010000152.1:0-3908 GCA_034722575.1 Bacteroidota bacterium
ATCTGATGAAGATATTGAAGAGAGTGAAAGAAAAGAATATGTTAATCATATCTCAGTATCAGCAATTAATCTTTTATCAATCATCGAAAGTATCCTTGATATTTCTTTGATTCAGACTAAAGAGATGGATTTCTATTTCCAACCTGTTGAAGTATCTGATATAATAAAAAATGTTATTTTAGAGAGTGAATTGCAACAAAACCTACTGTTTGAGAATATATTTTTTGAAAAACCAATATTTATACCTGATGCCGGTGTAATTATTAGGTGTGACAGACTACGTTTGGAACAAGCAATAAATAATATTATTAACAATGCATTTAGATATACTAAAAAAGGGAAAGTCAGCTTTAATATAAAGCAGCACAATGGAAGCATAACTTTTATTATTGAAGATACCGGTATAGGTATTCCTAAAGATCAAATCAATAATATTTTCTCACAATTTATTCAACTTGATGATTCGGTAAGTAAGAAACATGGGGGGACAGGTATAGGACTTACTATATCTAAATTTATTATTGAAGAGATGGGGGGAAATATTACTTGTGAGTCGGAAGAGGGAAAGGGGAGTGTGTTTAAAATATCTTTTCCTATTACAAAAGAGATAGATACTACAAAAAAAGATGTAGAAAAATCATCATTAAAAAATATTCTTAATGGAGCAAAAATACTTATTGCTGAAGATATTGATTCTAACTTCGATTATCTGAAAGTGTTACTAGAACGTCATGGAGGAGTTCCTATTAGGGTATTTGATGGTAGTGAAGCAGTAGAATATATCAAAAAGAAAAATAGTATTGATATTATTTTAATGGATATTCAGATGCCTGTAATGGATGGATTTGAGGCTACAGAAACAATCAGAAAATTTTCTGAAATTCCAATTATTGCAGTATCGGCTTTTACCTTAAATAAAGAAAAAGAAAAGAGCTATAATATTGGATGTAATGAATATATAACAAAGCCGGTAAAACCGAATGAACTATTAAATTTACTGGAGAAATATATGGAGAAAATAAAGAAATAAAAACCTTGAGGAGTAGCCATAAAAAAAGCCTTCAATTTTTGAAGGCTTTTTTTTGTCTATCCGTTTATACTAATTATTAGTAAGTACCATCTAATTTATGAATAGCTAAACCACTACGCAGTTTTGGTTCAAACCAAGTAGTTTTAGGAGGCATAATATTACCCGAATCAGCAATATCAATTAATTGTTGCATAGATACAGCATATAAAGCAAATGCAGCAACCATTTCACCATTATCAACACGACGTTTTAACTCGCCTAAACCACGAATACCACCAACAAAATCTATTCTATTTGATGTACGAAGATCTTTAATATCTAATAGTTTATTTAATACATGAGTAGATAAAATAGTAACATCAAGAACACCAATAGGATCGTTATCATCGAAAGTATGAGTTTTAGCTTTCATAGAGTACCATTTGCCATCGATATACATGCTAAATTCATGTAATGCATCAGGCTTACAAATTTCAGTACCCTCATCTTTTATATCGAAATCGTTTTGTAATTTCTCTAAAAACTCCTCTTTACTTAATCCGTTAAGATCAGTTACCACGCGGTTATAATCAATAATTTTTAATTGATTATCAGGAAAATGAACAGCTAAAAAGTAGTTATACGACTCATTACCTGTGTGATTAGGATTTTTATCTTTTTGCTCTTTACCAACTAAAGCAGCAGCCGCTGTTCTGTGGTGACCGTCAGCAACGTATGTATATGGTACTTTTGTTTTAAAAAGCTCTTCTATTTTTGCGTTTGTAGCGTCATCTTCTACAACCCAAAAATGATGACCAAATCCATCTTCAGCAGTAAAGTCATATTCTGCTTTTTGATTCTCAACAATATTTTCTACAATATCATCAATCTCTTTTACAGCAGGATAAGTAAAAAATACAGGCTCTACATTTGCATTATTCACTTTTACGTGAATCATACGATCCTGCTCTTTTTCATGACGAGTCAGCTCATGCTTTTTTATAATACCATTAAGGTAATCTTCAACAGCAGCAGCAGCAACAATACCATGCTGAGTTCTACCGTCCATTGTTTGAGCATAGATATAGAATTTTGGTTTCTCTTCCTGAACCAAATATCCTTTTTCCTGAAACATATTAAAATTCTCTACTGCTTTATCGTAAACTTCTTGAGAGTGAACATCAATTCCTTCAGAAAGATCTATTTCGGAACGTGTTACATGAAGTAAAGAAGTCTCTTTACCAGCAGCCATTTTACGAGCTTCTGCAGCATTCATTACATCGTAAGGTAAACATGCAAGAGTTTCTGCAATTTCCTTTGGTGGACGTAATCCTTTAAATGGTTTTACTATAGCCATATTATATTATGATTTTTTTATTATTAATTCACTTTAAATGTCTCATCACCGCTTTCAAAATAAGCTATAATCTGGTTTGCTGCTGCAACACCTGCATTAACATTAGCCTCTTTTGTTTGTGCTCCACTCTTTTTTGGAGTAAAGAAATAACGACCATCAAATTTCTCAGCTATCTCCTCTTTGCAATCAGGTGCAATATCCGAAATATAAGTGAAATCAGTCTTTTCTGCCATTAGTTTAATAAGTTCCTCTTCATGAATAACCTCTTTACGGGCTGTATTTACTAATACCGCATTAGCAGGCATCCTGTTAAGGATATCTAAACCAATAGATTTTTTTGTTTTATCATTAGCAGGAATATGTAATGAGATATACTGACAAGTGCTATATAGCTCTTCCATAGTGTCGCATGCAATAACACCCTCTTTTTCAACATCTTCTTTATTAACAAACGGATCGAAAGCATAAACTTCCATTCCAAATCCTTTTGCTATTTTAGCTACCAAACGTCCTACGTTACCAAAAGCGTGAATACCTAATTTTTTACCACTAAGTTCAGTTCCCGATTTACCATTGAATTGTCCACGTGCTTGAAAAACCATCATACCAATAGCTAATTCAGCTACTGCATTAGAGTTTTGTCCCGGAGTATTCATGGCAACAACACCATTAGCACTACAAGCTTTTGTATCTACATTATCGTATCCTGCACCGGCACGAACAACGATTTTTAATTTTTTTGCAGCATTTACAACTTCTTCAGTAACTTTATCGCTTCTAATAATTAAAGCATCTGCGTCTTCTACAGCTTTTACTAAGTCAGATTGATCAGCATATTTTTCTACTAACTCAAGTTTATAACCAGCGTTTTCTACTACTGCTTTTATTTGAGGAATTGCTGCCGGATCAAATGGCTTTACGGTTGCTACTAATACTTTTTTCATAATAAATAGATTATTTAAAAAATAAATCTCGATAACAATTATCGAGATTTACTAATATTAATAATTATGCTTTAAGAGCTTCAAATTCTTTCATAGCGGCAACAGCAACTTCCATACTCTCTTTTGGAAGAGCGTTGTAGTTAGAGATACGGAATCCACCAACTGAACGATGTCCTTTAATTCCTAACATATCTTTTGAAGCAGCAAATGCTAAAAACTCTTTCTCTAATTCTGCATACTCAGGATTTAGAACAAAACAAATATTCATACGAGAACGGTTCTCTTTTGCAACCGGCGACTTGAATAATTTATTTCTTTCAATTTCGTTATAAAGCATATCCGATTTCTCAATAGCTCTTGCTTCCATACCTTTAACACCGCCATTTTCTTTTACCCAACGCAGTGTGTGCATAAGAGTAAAAATAGGAATTACCGGAGGAGTGTTAAACATAGAACCTTTGTCAATATGAGTTTTGTAATTAAGCATTGTAGGAATTTGACGTTCTACTTTACCTAATAACTCGTCTTTTACAATAACAAAAGTTAAGCCCGATGGAGCAACATTTTTTTGCCCACCACCATATATAAGAGCATATTT
>JAYEOD010000153.1:0-3903 GCA_034722575.1 Bacteroidota bacterium
AGCCTCAAAATATACAGTATAGTTATTCGGCATTCCATCCATAATCTTCTCATATACGTGCGTAGGATTTTCGAGGTGAGAAGTATCTCCGTCACCAAACCGCCATTCCCATTCACTAATTGCTTCACTCCCCATATTCTCAAATGAAAAATCAAGAGTAGGATTCTGAAGATATAATGTGTCGGTAGGATCGATAGTAACCTCTACAACTGCTGCCGGCAATGCATCTACAACAAAATCATTTAACAAAATGCAACCGTTATCATCTATCACTTTCAAATTATTATCGCCCGGACACAAATTAGTAGCAATAGAATCCCATGGCACAGTATAACCGTTCCACAAATATTCGTATGGCTTTACACCATTAGTAACATGAGCCATCACCTGACCATCGCAACTTCCGTAACAAATTTCATTAATTTGTTCCATAACAGTCTTCATCTCATAATCAAAAAACTCAACAATAGTTTCGTCACTCTGCTCTATACCGTCAACAGCAACTATAACAGAATAAGTACCTGCAACAGAAACAACAATTGCTTGAGATGTTTCTCCGGTATTCCAAAAGTAACTATCAAACCCCGAACCGGCATCCAAAGTTATTTCATCTATATTACAAGCAGGTGTATTATCCGGCAAATCAAGAACTTGAGCATGCGAGAACAACACTAAAAACACTAATGATAATAATAAAGTAAATCTATACATTGATCAATATTTTTCAAATTTAAGAATCGCTAAATTAGTGAATTTTCAATAGATAAAAGTTATACTAATTAAATTTTAATATCTATTGAAAAAAACACACTATTTTTGAATATAAACGTCAAAAATCTTTATTTCGTATCAAAAAAAAAGAGGCGGTCTAAAAAAATCAGACCGCCTCAATAATATCTTCATAAATAAAAACAGATCACAAATTATTTAACCTGCAAAGAGAGGATAGAATTCAAGTCATCGAAACGCTTTTTATAATCTTGCATTGAGCGACTAATTATTTCATGAGCCTCGTCAACACAAAAAGTCTCAGTTATTTCAACATCACGCTCTTGTCCCGGTAAATCTTTATACGTAAGAAAATAGTGTTTTAAACGCTCTATAATTAACTCAGGCACATCCGAAATATTTTTATAATCACCATAAACAGCATCATCATTCATTACAGCAATAATTTTATCATCCGATTCATTACCGTCGATCATTCTAAACCCTCCAATAGGTATAGCCCGCACCAAAATATCACCATGCGATATCACTTTTTCGGTAAGCACACAAATATCAATAGGATCTCCGTCGCCTTTAATATCATCGCGACCAACTTTTAATGCACAATACTCTGCAACAGTCTTACCACTATATGTTTGTGGAATAAAACCATACATAGCAGGAACGACATTTGAATATTTCTGAGGGCGATCAATTTTTAAATAACCACTCACCTTATCCACCTCATACTTAACAGTATCTGTAGAAACCATCTCTACAAAAGAGGTTATTATTTTTGGGGCATCCTCTCCTATTTCAACGCCATGCCATGGATGAGATTTGTATCTCAACCCCATCAATTGACCAATTTGACTCATTAAACTATTACCACTCATAGCATCTTCTTTTTAAATAATAATATTTGACCAACAAAAAAAAAAAAAAAAAAATGATATTCTATATAATACCAATATATACAAAATAATACTTCCAAAAACAGATATAAAAAAAGAGCTTTGTTATCCTTCTTACGAAGTTTAACAAAGCTCTTAAATTTTGGCGGAGAATGAGGGATTCGAACCCCCGGTACCTTGCGGTACAACAGTTTTCAAGACTGCCGCATTCGACCACTCTGCCAATTCTCCGTCGGCAAAGATAGAAAAATAAACTCTCCATCCTACAAAAAAACTATCCTGTCATAAATATATTTAGCCTACAAGCTCTTTATAACTGAAAATCAGGATATAAAAAGTATCGTCCGTTTATTTTTTTAGACAGGATTTACATGATTTTCTCATCCGTTTATAATTTATTTGCCCTGATATCAAGGCATTAAGATTTCTATTTAACATAATATTTTTTTTGTCGATTTGTTTATTCATTCAATCATTCAATTTTTCATTCGCCATTCGTAATTCGTAATTAATTCAGTTTTAATTGGTCGGATGGAAGTCGCCATTATAATCATTCTCGAGTGTATTAAATTTACTTTCAGTAAAATATAAATTAGTGTAATTCGATTAATTCGATGATAAATAAAAAAAGCCATTCCAAATTAATGAAACAGCTTTTATACAACCCTAAAGTTTATATTTTATTTTGGTATTTTCTTCGCCATTCTTTTTCTATCAAGCTCGTTAAGATAAATTTTTCTTAACCGGATAGAGAGCGGAGTAACCTCAACATATTCATCTTCTTTAATATACTCAATTGCTTCTTCAAGAGAGAAATTAATAGGAGGAGCCATTTTAGCCTTATCATCAGTTCCGGAAGCACGAACGTTCGACATCTTCTTACTTTTGGTGATATTAATAGCGATATCATCAGCACGACTGTTCTCTCCAATAATTTGACCTTCATACACCGGCACACCGGCATCAACAAAGAAACGTCCTCTATCTTGTAATTTACTAATAGAATAAGCAAACGACGTACCTGTTTCCATAGCTACTAAAGAACCATTTTGTCGTGATGGGATACCACCTTTTATAGCATTATACTCTAAAAAACGATGATTCATAATAGCCTCTCCGGAAGTAGCCGTAAGCATATTAGTTCTCAAACCAATAATACCACGCGAAGGGATATTAAACGTCATACTAACACGACCGTCTTTTGCTTCCATATTTAGCATATCGCCTTTTCTCTTAGTCACCATCTCCACAACTCTTCCCGAAAATTCTTCCGGTACTTCAACCTGCATCTCTTCAAAAGGCTCACACTTTACACCATCGATAGTTTTGAAAAGCACTTGAGGCTGTCCAACCTGCAATTCATATCCTTCGCGACGCATTGTTTCAATAAGTACAGAAAGGTGTAGTACACCGCGACCATACACAATAAATTTATCAGCAGAATCAGTTTTTTCAACACGAAGAGCAAGATTTTTTTCCAACTCTTTAAATAAACGATCATGAATATGACGCGAGGTAACCAATTTACCCTCTTTTCCAAAGAAAGGAGAATCGTTTAACGTAAACAACATACTCATAGTAGGCTCATCAATATTTGTTGGAGTTAATGGCTCAGGATTTTCAATATCACAAATAGTATCTCCAATCTCAAATTCTTCTACACCTACTAAAGCACAAATATCGCCACACGATACTTTCTTTACCTTTTCTCTTCCTAATCCGGTAAAAGTATGCAGCTCTTTTATTTTTGATTTTTTAATAGTACCATCGCGTTTTGCAAGCGATACAAACATTCCTTCTTTCAATTCTCCTCGAACAATACGTCCAATAGCAATTCTACCTACATAAGAAGAATAATCAAGCGATGTAATTAACATCTGTGGTGTTCCTTCAACTTGTTTTGGAGCAGGAATATTCTCTAAAATACTATCAAATAAAACTGTAATATCATCAGTTACATCATCAGGATCATTCGACATCCAGCCATTTTTAGCAGAGCCATAAATAGTTGGGAAATCAAGTTGATCTTCAGTAGCTTCTAAACTAAACATCTGGTCAAAAACTTGCTCATATACAAATTCCGGACGACAGTTTGGTTTATCCACTTTATTAATAACAACAATAGGCTTCAGTCCTATTTCGAGTGCTTTTGATAAAACAAAACGAGTTTGAGGCATAGTACCTTCAAATGCATCAACAAGCAACAAAACACCATCAGCCATATTCAAAACACGCTCTACTTCACCACCAAAATCGGCGTGACCGGGAGTATCAATAATAT
>JAYEOD010000154.1:0-3877 GCA_034722575.1 Bacteroidota bacterium
TGTTTTGGATTGAAATTCTGCTTAAAGCAGGCTGATAGAATGTTACAGGAGACCTGTTTACACCAAGATGAATCTTGGTGCTAGGCTAATGAGATAATGACCATCAATTAATATGTACCACTATTTACAACCTATCATTTAAAATCTCCCTTACTTTTTGTGGGGTGATATTTCTATTTTCACCAAGCACAGTTTTTCTATCAGCGAATCGTTGTACAATAGTATTAATTGTCTCTTCACCTAGATTATAATCTGAAAGCCTTGTCTTAATGCCGAGCGATCGGAAAAAAGCATCCGTTTTTTCAATTGTTTCCTCAATGCGTTGCTGTTCGTCTCCTTGAACAACATTAAAAACACGTTTACCGAATTGAAGGAGTTTTTCCTTTTTATCCTCTCGCATCACCGACATCACACCCGGCATAACAATTGCTAAAGTCTGAGCATGATCCACATTATGAAGAGCGGTGATTTCATGAGCAATCCTATGCGAAGACCAGTCGTTAGGGACACCGGCGCCTATCAAACCATTCAGTGCCATTGTTGCAGCCCACATAATATTTGCTGCCACATTATAATCGGCACTATTTTCAACATATTTAGAGCCTTCTTCAATAAGAGTCATCAAAACACCTTCTGCAAAACGATCCTGCAAAGGCTGATTAACATCATATGTAAGATACTGCTCAATAATATGTGAGAAAGCATCTACAACACCATTAGCGGCTTGTATTTTTGGCAAAGAAGCAGCCACAGCAGGATCCAATATCGAAAAACGCGGAAAAACCAAAGGGATATCAAAAGCATACTTCTCTTTAGTCTCTGATTTTGTAATAACACCTTTTGAATTCATTTCCGAGCCTGTGGCAGGAATTGTAAGCACACCCCCTAAAGGCAAAGCAAATTTTACTTCACTATTCTTAGTTAAAATATCCCACGGATCGCCTTTAAAATGTGTTGCTGCAGCAATAAATTTCGTGCCATCAATAACAGAACCTCCACCAACGGCAAGGAGGAAATCCACTTTCTCATCACGAACCAGTTCTACCGCTTGCATCAAGGTTTCGTACTTAGGATTAGATTCAATACCGCCAAATTCAATAAAATCAAATCCATCGAGAGCTTTAATAACCTCATCGTACACACCATTATTTTTAATAGAGCCACCGCCATAAGTAATCATCACCTTAGAATTTTCAGGCAACTCACTAGACAACTGCTTGATTTTATCCTTACCAAAAATTATTTTAGTAGGATTATAATAATTGAAGTTTTTCATTATATTTTTTTTTGCAATAGTAGAAATAAAGTATTGGATTATCAATTAATAGAGTTTAAAAAAATCTTGCAAAGGCATTAAGGCGAGAAGAGATAATTTTATAATCATCCGTCGTGGATTGATTTGTTCTAATGATTATCGGGAGATTTATTTAATAACAACCAATACATACCAATATTAGAGACAGCCTCAACAAATTTATCAAAATCAACCGGCTTTACTATGTAGCTATTAACTCCCAAGTCATAACATTTTTCTAAATCACTTCCTTCATCAGATGATGTTAATACTACTACAGGAATATTTTTTAGTTTCTCATCAGCTTTCATTTTTTCAAGCACTTCAATACCCGAAACTTTAGGCAATTTTAAATCTAATAACACCACCTTAGGAAAGACAACACTATCAGCTTCTTTTTCCTTAAAAAGAAACTCCAAAGCCTGCTCTCCATCAACGACATGATGAATTTTATTTATCAATTTATTTTTTCTCAGGGCAATTATAGTAAGCTCCGCATCACTCTCAGAATCCTCTACTAATAATATATCTACTGCTTGATGGTTCATACGTTTATATTTTTTTCACCTTAATTATCAGTGTTTTAAAAACCCTATTTAACATAATATTTTTTTTTTGTTTTTCTTTATTCATTTGCCTTGAACAAAAAAATCAAGGCTTACATAAAAATATCATCCACAATTTTAAATACGACTCTGTTCATAAAATCAATTCTCACAAAGGTACAATATCATTGAGGGAAAGTAAAATAAAACACAGCTCCATTACCAATACTACTCTCCGCCCACATTTTCCCGTTATGTTTTTCGATAATTCTTTTTACTACACTTAGACCTATGCCACACCCTTCGAACTCTTTTTCGGAATGCAAACGGTGAAAAACCTCAAAAACCATATCTAAATACCTCATATCGAATCCCACACCATTATCTTTTACAAAAAACACTTTTTCTTTATCAACACCAATTTCAACACAAGGAGAGGATGATTTTGAAGAGAACTTCACTGCATTATCTATTAAATTAGCAAATACTCTTTCCAGTAACACCTTGTCGGCATTTACAACAGGAAAATCATCAGCCACCACAAATCTTACATCTTTAAATTCAGGGCGCAATTTATACTCTTCAACAATATCACGCACTACCACATTTACATCACAAACAGTAATTTTGATACTTTTTCTTCCAATGCGAGAAAATGCAAGGATACCCTTTATCAAGCCATTCATTTTATGCACATTGTGTTTAATTTTATCAATATAAACTTTCGAATTACCGGAAATAGTATTCTCTTTATCCCCTTCTATTAAAGAAGTAAATCCATTAATCCCCCTTAAAGGTGTTCTTAAATCGTGAGAAACCGTATATGAAAATGCCTGAAGTTCATTAATAGCATTTTGCAACTCAGAAGTCCGCAATTGCACTCTATTTTCCAATTCGATATTAAGATTCTTTATTCTATCCTCAAATTCTTTTCTTTTTTTAATATCCCTAACAGAAACCAAAGCGAATTTTTTATTAAAGAGTTTAATTTTCCTAACAACTACCTCAGTCCAGAACAGTTCTCCAGTGCTCTTTTTTGCATGCCATTCAAAAGTCTTCTCTCCCACTCCCATAGCTTGCTTCACTCGTTCCGCAGCTCCTTTTTCATTATACGGATACTCACCCGAAGAGAGAAAGCCAACACTTTTACCAATCACATCAGCTTTTTTTACTTTATACATCTTACACATCGAATCATTAACATAAACAACAGTTCCGTTATCCACTTCGTGTAAAAAGACAGCTTCATTAAGAGAATTTAACAAAAGAGGAATTTGTTTCTCTATTTTTTCTATTTCTGATTTTGAAAAAAGCACCTTTCTATAAAGGAACATCACTACAATAATCAATAATAAGATAATAGAAACAGAGTACCACACACCTCTTTTATATTTTTTCTTTGAGCCTACATTATCAAAAAAAACACCAAACCACTTTGCTTCAATTCTACTAATATCTTCTTCACTAACCCCCTCGACAAAATTCTGCATGGCCACCTGTAAACTCGGAAGTCTTTTATCAACAGCAAAAGAAAGATGATAAACAAACTCAACACTGCAATTATATCTAATATTTGTTAGTCCTAATTTTTTTACAAAATAAGATGCGGTAGCTACATCCAGTACTATAGCGTCAACTTCATTAAAAACCAATTTTTGAAGTCCAACTTTATCATTTTCCACCTCAACCAAGCTCAATGCGGGATATTTCTTACGTAAAAAATATTCGACACCATAATCTTCTCCAACAGCAACAGATAATTTTGTATTACTAAGCTCTATTATCTCTTTAGTATTATTGAAATTAGTTAACAAAACCGTAGGAACAGAAACATAAGGCGCTGTAAAACTCAGGAACTCGCTACGCTCAGTATTTTCTTGCAACGAGGTAAGCATTTCGATATCACCACTCTTGATAAGATTAAAATTCGCAGCTAAATCGCAACACTCTCCCCACCGAAAAGAGACATCATATTTTTCGGATATTAAATCCAACACATCTTTCGATATTCCATCAACATCGCCGCTATCGTTAACAA
>JAYEOD010000155.1:0-19439 GCA_034722575.1 Bacteroidota bacterium
ATAAACACTAAGATGATTTAATAAATAATAGTTTTTTATGTTTTTAAATTGATTGTTACTTATTTGTGGAAGAGTAAATAATGTCTCTTTCAGTGTGTTTTTTTTAGTATCTTTGTTAATAATAAGTATAAATCAATAAATATTTTGAACGATGACTGATATTAAAAAAAACGCAAATGAGCCTCAGGAAAAGAAAAATAAAAAAAATAGTTTGTTGTGGATTATTCTTCTAGGTATTGCTGCAGTACTTTTTGTTGTTTTTGCTGTTCTTTATTTTAATTCTTCTAATGAGTTGAAAGAGATGAAAGTTGAAAAACAGAAACAAAAAGAATATTTCGAAGGAGAGCTTAGTACACTTATGGTTGAACACAAGAAGGTTAAACTGGAGTATAGTGCGGTTTCAGATTCTTTAGTTTTAAAAGACAGTGTTATTGAGGCAAATGCTGTGGAGTTGGAGAATATGTTAAAGTATAAGTGGGATTTTTATAAAGTACAAAAGAAAATTAAAGCTTTACGTAAAGTTGCACAAGGATATTTAGTTCAAATAGATTCTTTGTATCGTGTTAATAGCGTATTGATTGAAGAAAATAAAGAGATAAAAGGTAAAATAAAGATAGAGCAACGCAAAAATAGTGAGTTGTCTAAAGAGAAACAAGAGCTGAATAATTTAGTTGAAAAAGCTTCTGAATTATCTGTTTATAATCTTTCTGCTGTAGGAATTAAGCTTACGTGGTTTGATAACGAAAAAACTACTGATAAGGCTAAACGTACTGAGAAGATAAAAATTTGTTATACTGTTGGTGAAAATACAATTCTTAGTCCGGGTGCAAAAAACATTTATTTCCGTATAGCTGATCCTTCTCGAAAAATATTTACCAGCGAAACAAATGCTGATTCTTACACTTTTGAATATGATGGTAAAGTGATGCAATATACGTTAAAAGAGGTTGTTGATTATGATGGAGAGGCTATTGATAAATGTATATACTGGAGTAATCCAAGTAATGAAGAGTTTTTACAAAAAGGACAATATACAATTGATATATACTCTGATAATACAAAAATTGGTCAGACATATTTAGAATTGAAATAATTAGAGAAGAAACAAATTATATTTATTTTTGATATACGCAAAAATGAATTAAAAAAAGGCGCTTTTTAGCGCCTTTTTTTTTGTTTCCGAATATGATATTTTTAGTATGAATTTTGAGGTATTATTTTAAAAGTGCTTCTGCAATTACGAAATCTACCTCTGTAGTTAGTTTAATGTTTTCTTTATTTCCGGTAATTAATGTTATATTATAATCTGTAGATTCAACTACACTTGCGTCATCCGTAAAGTTTAGCGAATACTTTTGTTTGTAAGCTTCTATAACAGTGTTGGTAGAAAATGTTTGTGGTGTTTGAACTATAATATATTTGCTGCGTGGAACAGATATGGTTCTGTCGGTTTTCTTTTTGCGTATCGATTCTGTTATTGGAATAACTGGGAGTGCAGAGCCTCTCTCTTCTGCCGTTTTAAATGATCGTATAATAACATCTTTGCTAACCAAAGGACGAACGCCATCGTGAATTGCTACAATACCTGGTTCGTTTATTGCATTTAAACCGTTTTTAACTGAGTAAAAACGTTCTTCTCCGCCATCCACTATAGTGTGAGGGATAGAAAAGTTGTGTTTATTACAAATGGTTTTCCATTGTTCTTTTTGCTCTTTTGCCAACACAACAATAATCTCGATATCAAGTTCGCTAATAGAAGCGAATTTTTCGATAGTGTGTATTAATACAGGTTTGCCATGTAGCGTAAGAAATTGTTTTGGAATGGTATTGTTCATGCGAATACCTTTACCGCCGGCTAATATAATTGCATAGAATTTTGTCATATAGCAAATATAATAAAAAAGCCGGAAAAATATTTACTGTAATTGATACAGTAAATATTTCCGGCATATATTTTAGTCTTCGATTGCTTTAATTTAAATAATAAGCATTGCATCACCGTAAGTGAAAAATTTATATTTCTCTTTAATAGCAACATCGTAAGCATGAAAGGTAAAGTCATAACCCGCAAATGCGGCAACCATCATTAACATTGGTGATTGTGGCAAGTGAAAGTTTGTGAGCATACTGTTAGCAATGTTAAATTTGTAAGGAGGGAAGACAAATCTATTTGTCCACCCATCGTATGGTTTTAGCGTTCTTGCAACAGAAACAGACGATTCTAACGCTTTCATGGAGGTGGTTCCTACTGCACAAATATTGCGTTTGGCTAATTTTGCTGCATTAACCATGGCGGCAGTTCCTTCCGGAATAAATAACTCTTCCGAATCCATCTTGTGTTTTGTAAGGTCTTCAACGTCGATACCTCGGAAATTCCCTAACCCTGAATGAAGGGTTATAGGGGCAAAATCCACACCTGATATCTCTAAGCGTTTCATTAATTCGCGACTAAAATGCATTCCTGCTGATGGTGCCGCAACTGCGCCTTCTGTTTTAGCGTAGATGGTTTGATAAGCCTCTTTATCTTTGGCAAGAATACCTCTGAGGGATTGGAGTTCCGATGGAATTGGAGTCTCTCCTAGAGTATTAATTAATTTTTTAAATTCTTCATGAGGTCCGTCAAATAGGAAACGTAATGTACGCCCGCGTGATGTGGTGTTGTCGATAACTTCGGCAACTAATGCGTCATCTTCTCCGAAATATAATTTGTTACCAATGCGGATTTTTCTAGCAGGATCTACTAACACATCCCATAATCTAGCTTCAGAATTTAGTTCGCGTAAAAGAAATACGGTGATTTTAGCACCTGTTTTTTCTTTCTCGCCAGTTAGTATAGCCGGGAACACTTTTGTGTCGTTTAAAACAAAAACATCACCCTCTCCGTAATAGTTAACTATATCTTTGAACATTTTATGTTCTATAGTTTCGTTTTTACGATCAACAACCATTAATCTCGACTCGTCGCGATGTACTGGCGGGTTACTTTCCACTAATTTTTTTGGTAAATCATATTTAAATTGCGACAGTTTCATATATTTTTTAGTATTTAATGATTATCATCCTTAAAAAACGGGTGCAAAGATAGTGCTATTACACAAGAAAAACAACCTGTATTTCTTGAAATTCAGTGTTGTGTATCTAAATATGAGAAATATGGTTGCGGTTATTCTAAAATATTTTTTTATTGCCTTTATCATATTTTATGTAAAAATATATTCATCGAAATATGAAGTCAAATAAAATTTAATATTTCTGATAAATTAGTTATTATGGCAGTTGGAATTTCTGATTGCCGACTTGGCGTCTCTTTAGCAAATTTCCCGTTTTTAAACCAAATTGTATTGAAAGTTAATGAGTTACCTAATTGTATTTCGCTTTTAATACGATCTCCTACTACGTAAGTATTTTTTGTGTTTGTACCCATAATATCTGAAAGCTCAGAAAAGTGATGAGCAGATTTCTTTTTGTTAGTAACGATTATTTTAACAAAAAAATTTGAGATTGGTAATGATTTTATAAACGTCTCTCTTTCTGGTGATTGTGTGCTGCTTATTAGTGAGAGGATATATCCCCGCTTAGTAAGAGAAAGAAGAGTCTCTTCCGCATTTGGCATTAATTCTCTTTTTTCCGGATCGAAAAGAGTTCTGTTAAAATCAAATATTATCCCTTTTTTGTTCATCAACAGGATCTTGTGACTGTAAGTACTCCGAAAATTCTTTTACATTATATGCGTCTTCAATTTTGTAATCACCAATTTTTGTACGTCGCAATTCTGTTAATACAGCTCCATTGTTAAGTGTTTTACCAAAATCATATGCTAGCGATCTTATGTAAGTTCCTTTGCTGCATACAACACGAAATTCGACGTGAGGAAGATCTATTTTTGTTAGTTCAAATTCAAATATTTCTATCTGATTAGACTTTATCTCTACTTTTTCATTTTTTCTGGCGTATTCATATGCTTTTTTACCTTTTATTTTTTTGGCAGAAAAAATTGGAGGGAATTGATCTATCTTCCCTAAGAATTTTTTTCGGGTAGTTTCTAAGTCTTCTTCTGAGATGTTTGAGATATCATATGTTGCAGATACTTCAGTCTCTCTGTCGTACGATGAGGTCTCTTCGCCTAGCTTAAAAGTTCCTGTATATTCTTTAGGCATCCCTGTAAAGGAGTCGATCTGCTTAGTCATTTTTCCTGTGCAAATAATAAGTAGTCCGGTGGCTAATGGATCGAGCGTTCCGGCGTGACCTACTTTAATTCTTTTTATTTGTACAAGACGTTTTACGGTGTAGCGTATTTTGTTAACTACGTCAAAAGAGGTCCATGTTAATGGTTTGTCTAGTAATAATAGTTCTCCATTTCTGAAGTCAAAAGTTCTTTTCGAAAAATCTTCCATGTTTTTTATACAAATAAATGAATTCCTATTGCTGTAAAACCTATAATAGCACAATAGATAGCGAAATAAATCAGGCTGCCTTTTTTTACAATGTTTATCATCCATGTACAAGCAGCTAATCCCGAAAGGAAAGCCGCTATAAAACCGACCGATAGAGGTACTATTCCAATTGAATTGATTGAAGATGATGCGTCTGATAAGTCTAATATATTTGCTCCTATTATTGGTGCTAATACCATTAGAAAAGAGAATTTTGCTATAAGTCCTTTTTTATTTCCTAATAGCAAGCCGGTTGCTATTGTGGAGCCGGAACGCGAAACGCCTGGTAATACCGCAAAAGCTTGGGCTATTCCAATTATCAGAGAGTCATAAAAAGAGATGTCTTTTTCTTTTGGTTTCCAAAAATGTGTTAAAGCAAGAAGTGTTGCCGTAACTAGTAACATAGAGCCTACGAAAAGTATGTTTCCTGTAAAAAATTCCTCAACAAACTCTTTAAAAAACAGTCCTACTATTAGTACGGGAATCATTGAGATAATAATTTTAACAATATATTGCATCTCGAAATTCCACTTAAAACGAAAAAATCCTTTAATAAGTTCTAAAATATCTTTTCTAAAAACAACTATAGTACTGAGTACTGTTGCTCCATGAACAACTACAGTAAAAAGCAGAGACTCTTTTCCTTCAACACCTAATATTACTTTTCCTAACTCTAGGTGTCCGCTACTGCTTACAGGCAGAAATTCTGTTAATCCTTGTACTATACCTAATATTAAAGCTTCAAACCAACCCATTTATTTTTTGTCCTCCGGTTTTTTCATTATCGCAAAAATTTCTATCACAAAACCAATAATTATAAGTATTGGAGCTAGAGTAATTCTTCTGAAATTGAATATCTCTTCATTAAATACTGTAGGGTCTTCCGATTTCCCGCCAATCATCAAAAGAAATCCTGCTACAAGAAATCCTAGTCCTATAATTAATAACTGATAATTTTTTTTGCCAAAAGCAAAACTCCCTTTGTTCGTAGGTGTATTTTTGACAATAGATTTTTTATCGCTGTTTTTGTTCATCCGTATATATTTTAATTTTATTGAAATAATTTATCGTTTTCCATTTTTAAATACTTGTTTACAGCAAAGTATGTTGAAATCCACGAAAGTGTTAATCCGGTAAATATAATCCCGCCGGATAATATTCCATACATTGAGTAGTTGCGTAAATCGATGAGTTCGGGAACCTCTTTTTCTGCCAGAAACATTATTACGGCTAGGAAAAGAACAGAAATTAAGGAGCTTAAAAGACCTTGTATAATTCCTTTACCGATAAAAGGACGTCTAATAAATCCTTGAGTAGCTCCAACTAACTGCATTGTTTTTATTATAAAGCGTTTTGAATAAACCGATAACCTAATAGTGTTATTTATCAACGCCAGAGCGATAAGCAAAAGAAGTATGCTGAAGCCAAATAGCATTAGACTAATTTTTTTAATGTTGTTGTTTACTAAGTTAACAAGAGATTCTTGATAATATATTTTTTTAATTTCACTATTTTGTAATAGTCGTTTTTCTATTACTCTTAAGCTGTCGCTGTTAGCGTAAAGGGCGTTTAGTTTTACGTCAATAGAAGGGAGTAGAGGGTTGTAACCTAAAAACCCGATAAAGTCTTCGCCGAGCTCTTGTTTTAGATCATCCGCCGCCTCTTCTTTAGTGATGTATTTGGTGTTTTTTACAAAATCAGAAATATCTAATGTTTTTTGTAAACGAACAATATCTGCTTTTTTAATATTGTTGTTCATTGTAATTGAAAAACCGATATTTTCTTTTACATGGGTTGAAATTTTATTGGCATGTAAAACTATTAACCCTAACAGTCCTAACATAAACAATACTAGTGTTATACTGACAACGGTAGTGAGATACGAGCTTCGTAGCCGTCTCTTATTATATTTGTATTCCGATTTTGGCATTAAGTATATATTTAATGGGCTAAATTATAAAATTTTATTGGTATTAGTATCGTAATAAAAGTTAAGATTTTGGATGTAAAGTTATAATTGCTATTTCGGGAGGACAATTGAATCTGACGGTGAGTCCTGAGACTCCTGCTCCTTTATTTGTGTATCCGGTCATCTCTTTATATTTCCAAATACCTTTTATGTATCTTTGTCCTTCGAATTGATGCGAAATAATAGCTTTTTTGTTAGGAAGGCATATTTGCCCTCCATGAGTATGTCCGCATAAATATAGATCGTAATTATTTGTTTCAGCTATATCGCGAAGTTCACTCGTGTGAACCATTGCTATTTTAAATCCTGAAATAGACTTTTCTAAAGCAAATATTTCGTCTTCGTTAAAGTAGCTAAAAGGATCGTCTGTTCCGGTAATGTGTATTTTGTCTGTTCCGTTGTTAATTTCTGCTGTTTCGTTTATAAGTAAGTTAACGCCTATCCCTTTTTCGTATTCTGCCATTCGATATGTGTCGTGATTCCCTAAAACAGCCCATTTTCCATATAGGGGATTTATTGCTTTTGTTAGTTTTATTAATGGTTTTAAGATGCTTTTAAAACTACCGGAAGTGTTTTTGCGATAATCTCCGGTTAAAAGACAAATATCATATTTGAGATTTGAAATTTTTTCGATGATTTTATCTTCTTGACCGGGTAGGCTGTCGATATGTAAATCGGAAAGATGTAAGATCGTGAAACCGTCAAACGATAAAGGTAGTGATTTGAAATAGAGGTCTATTTTATTGATTTCGATATTTTGAGCGTTTGATACCCCTTTTTCGTAGTAGCCAAATAGTTTTAAAAATATTTTGAATACGCCTAAAAATTTTTCAAATAACGACCAATGACTTTTGCTTTTGCGACCGTTACGTTTGTATTTGCTCTGGCTGGCTTCTAAAGCAGCACGTGTGGCTGTCCAAACAATTCGTTTAATTTTGTCTCTCTCTTTTCTTAGAATTTTTGTAGAACCATTCATAAGCATTGTTTTTTATTATGAGCTTATGAATATACTAAATAATTACGAACTTCTATCCGTGATTATTTCTCCCTTTTTTGTTTAAAAAAACGTTGTATCAAATCTAATGCTTCGCTCTCTTTAATACCCGATGATGTTTTAGTTGCTTTGTGAAGAATGTTTTCTGATAATCGAGAATAACCCTGTTTAGGATCTTTTGCAGCATAAACCACCTTGCCTATTTGCGACCAAAACAGAGCTCCCGCACACATTACGCACGGCTCTAATGTTACATAAATAGTGCAATCGTGTAAATATTTTGCTCCTAAATATTCCGATGCTGCTGTAATGGCTTGAATTTCGGCATGGGCTGTAACGTCGTTAAGTAATTCTGTTGAATTATGTGCTTTTGCAATGATGCTTCCATCGCAAACAATTACTGCTCCAACCGGTATTTCGTCTTTATCAAACGCTTGTTGTGCCTCTTTTAATGCCTCTTGCATAAAATGTTCGTCTGAAAGTATTGATAAATTCATACGTTAGTGTTTTTATTTTACTTATAATATGTGGTTTGTAATTACAGTTGCCGGATTATATATTTGAGCATCAACTGTGGTTCGGTGCATATGATGTTTTTTCAAAAATACAAAGTAATTATTTGTTATCCTAGAACTGCTGCTATATATTTGAATAAATACAAGGTGATACCTTTAATAGAAAAACGGTGAAATAATTTATTTTTTAAATTAAGCAAAAGTTAGTAAACTTGCAGTTTAATATTTGGTAATTAATAAAGGTAGATGGGTATGGCGGGGTTTCATAGAAAAATGTATATTCTGATTGCGTTTATTAGCATCTTTTGTGTCTCATTAACAACTACAGCGGTTGCTTCGGAAGAAGAGCATGCTGCAAATGAAGAGGAATTTAACGCGGGTTTATTGATACTCGATCATGTTGTGGATCATTATGGATGGCATATTCTTGATTATAAAGAACATTCTGTAGTAATTGATTTGCCGATAATTCTCTATTCTGATGGAGAATGGGATGTGTTTTCAAGCGCACGTTTTGAACACGAGCATGCTGCATATCATGGATATATGATTGCGCACGAAGGTGATAATAAAGGGAAAATCGTTAAAGTTATTCCTGATACCATGATAGAGGATGTTAACGCTGATATGCCTTTAGATTTTTCTATTACAAAAAACGTAGCAGCATTGCTGTTTAGTTTTTTATTACTTACGTGGATGTTTATATCAATAGCAAACCGCTATAAAAAACATCCTTTTGAAGCTCCAAAAGGAATGCAATCGTTTTGGGAGCCATTGATTCTTTTTATACGCGATGATATTGCAGTCCCTTCTCTTGGGAAGAAAAAATCGATGAAGTACATGCCCTATTTATTAACTCTGTTTTTCTTTATATTTATTAATAACTTGTTGGGGTTAGTCCCAATTTTCCCGGGTGGTGCTAATTTAACCGGTAACATGGCTGTTACTATGGTGTTGGCTCTATTTACATTTGTTATTACTACTGCCAGTGCAAATAAAAATTATTGGATACATATAATAAATACACCGGGAGTGCCGTGGTGGTTAAAGTTTCCTGTTCCATTAATGCCTATCGTAGAGATTGTGGGATTGTTTACTAAACCTTTTGTGTTGATGATTCGACTTTTTGCAAATATTGCGGCAGGTCACTTTGTTCTATTGGGCTTTGTGAGTTTGATTTTTATTTTTGGTAATTTGAATGTAGGATTGGGGTATGGTATATCTGTGGTTTCTGTAGCATTTGGAGTATTTCTTAGTGCGTTGGAGCTGTTGGTGGCCTTTATTCAAGCATACGTATTTACATTGCTTTCGGCATTGTATTTTGGTATGGCAACAGAAGAGTCTCATTAAATTAATTTTAACATAAATATTTAAGGTTATGACTATTTTAGCAGTATTATTAGAAGCGGTAGTAAATTTAGCACCAATAGCAGCTATGGGTGCCGGTATTGGTGCCGGTATTGCAGCTATTGGAGCAGGTATGGGTATCGGTAACATAGGTAAAAGTGCGTTAGAGTCTATTGCACGTCAACCTGAAGCTGCCGGTGATATTCGTTCGAATATGATTGTATCAGCTGCGTTAATCGAAGGTGTTGCCTTTTTTGCTATTGTTATTTGTCTTTTAATAGTAGTATTATAAGACGTAAGATTATCCGATTTTCTCAACGGTTGGTTGAGAAAATCGGTTTTTTGAAAAAAAAACCAAAAACATATCAAAATGAGCGATAAAAATTGTTTCTTTTTCTTATCGATTATTTTAACACGTATTTGGTATAAGATATTAATTAAATAATATTATTATGGAACTGGTAAGTCCCGGTTTAGGTATGATTGTTTGGATGACCTTGATTTTTGGTCTCCTGCTTTTGGTTTTAGGACGTTTTGCCTGGAAGCCTATAATGAAAGCTTTAAGAGAAAGAGAACAATCTATTGAAGATGCATTGAATTCTGCTGATAAGGCTCGTGGTGAGATGAAAAATCTTCAGCTGGATAATGAGAAGTTGGTTAATGAAGCTCGAAAAGAACGCGACTTTCTTCTTCGTGAGGCTAAGTCATTAAAAAATGAAATTATTGAAAAAGCTCGTGTCGAAGCTGCTGAGGAGAAATATAAGATTGTTAAATCAGCTCGTGTTGAAATAATTAATGAGAAAAATGCAGCTTTAGTTGAGTTAAAAGATAAAATAGCCGGTATCTCTATAGATATTGCTGAGAAAATCCTTGAAAAGGAGCTCTCGAACGAGAAAGAGCAGAAGAAACTGATTGATAAGTTTCTTAGTGACGTGAAAATGAATTAAAAGGCGCATTACATTATTATGTGATGTTGTAGAAATAAATTATAAGCAGATGAACCATATTCGGTTAGCACAGAGATATGCGAAGGCATTGTTTGAACTTGCAGTTGAACAAAATGTAATGGAGCAGGTAAAAACGGATATGAGTCTTGTTGTTGAGGTTTTCAATAATAGGGATTTTCGTAATATGATTTTTAGCCCTATTATAAGACAGGAAAAGAAGCAAGATATTATACGTGAGATTTTTAAGAAAAGTGTAGCAGAGCTATCGCTGCTTTATATATTGCTTATCATAAAGAAAAAAAGAGAGTCGTTTTTAAAAGAAATTGCAGAGCAGTATATCGAGATATATAAGCTGGAAAAAGGAATTATTACTACTACAATAAAAACTACAATATCTCTGGATGCTAAACTTCGTGAGCAAATTATTTCGTTAATGAAATCAGAAACTAAATCGGAGATAGAGTTAATTGAAGAAGTTGATGAAAATTTGTTAGGAGGATTTGTTTTAGAATATAATGATAAGCTTTATGATGCGAGTGTTCGCAGAAAACTTAGTAAGCTTAGAAGAGAATTAATTTAGACTAGATAATCAAATAAATACAATACAATGGCAGAAATTAAACCAGCTGAAGTATCGGCAATTTTGAGGCAACAGTTATCAGGTTTCAAGAGTGAAGCCGAACTGGAAGAAGTTGGAACTGTATTGGAAGTAGGTGATGGAATTGCTCGTGTTTACGGATTGAATAATGCTCGAGCCGGTGAACTGGTTGAGTTTGACAATAGCAATGGTCTCCAAGGTATAGTTTTAAATCTTGAAGAAGATAATGTTGGAATAGTACTTCTTGGAGCGAGCAAAGGTATTATGGAAGGCCATACTGTAAAACGTACGGGTAAAATCTCTACTGTTAAAGTAGGTGAAGGTTTTTTGGGACGTGTGGTTAATGCAATTGGTGAACCTATTGATGGTAAAGGTGAAATAAAAGGCGAACTTTTTGAAATGCCTATGGAGCGTAAGGCTCCCGGTGTTATTTATCGTCAGCCTGTTAAAGAAGCTTTGCAAACAGGATTAAAACCTGTTGATGCAATGATTCCTATCGGAAGAGGTCAGCGTGAGTTAATTATTGGCGACCGACAAACCGGAAAAAGTACAATCGCTATTGATACAATTATCAACCAAAAAGAGTTTTACGATAAAGGAGAACCTGTTTATTGTATCTATGTGGCTATTGGACAAAAGGGTAGTACTTTGGCTCAACTGCAAAAAACACTGGAGAATCATGGTGCTATGGACTATACTGTTATAGTCTCTTCTACAGCAGCCGATCCTGCAGCAATGCAGTTTTATGCTCCTTATGCAGGCGCTTCTATTGGTGAGTTTTTTCGCGATACCGGACGTCATGCATTAATTATTTATGATGACTTGTCTAAACAGGCAGTAGCTTATCGCGAAATTTCGTTATTACTTCGTCGTCCACCAGGGCGTGAAGCATATCCCGGAGATGTTTTTTATATTCACTCACGTTTGCTAGAGCGTGCTGCAAAAATTATTGAATCAGATGAGATTGCAGCTCAAATGAATGATCTGCCTCCTGTTTTAAAAGATAAGGTTAAAGGTGGTGGTTCATTAACGGCTCTTCCTATTATTGAGACTCAGGCCGGTGACGTATCTGCTTATATTCCTACAAACGTAATTTCTATTACTGATGGACAGATTTTTCTCGAGTCAGACTTATTTCTTTCCGGTGTTCGACCTGCTATTAATGTTGGTATTTCGGTGTCGCGTGTTGGGGGTAATGCCCAAATTAAGGCAATGAAAAAAGTTTCCGGAACATTAAAATTGGATCAGGCTCAATACCGCGAGTTAGAAGCGTTTGCTAAGTTTGGCTCTGATCTTGATAAGGCTACTAAATCTGTATTGGAAAAAGGTAAGAGAAATGTGGAGATTCTTAAACAAGGACTGCACGAAGTTATGCCGGTTGAAAAACAGATAGCAATACTGTATTGTGGTGTAAAAGGTTTACTTGGCGATGTTCCTGTTAAAAAAATAAAGGAATTTGAAGAAGATTTCCTTACCGTGATGGAGCAGCAACAAGCAGCAACACTTAAAACACTGAAAGAAGGAAAATTATCTGACGATGCTGTAAAAATAATCGAGGAAGTAGCTAAGGAAGTTAGTTCTAAATATAGAAAGTAAACTTAGGCTGATTTATTGAAAAGTAATATTACTGATGGCAAACTTAAAAGAAGTTCGTACGCGTATTGAGTCGGTGAAATCAACCCGACAGATCACCAGCGCTATGAAATTGGTGGCTGCTTCTAAATTGCGTAAAGCTCAAAATGCTGTTTTGGCAATTAGACCTTATGCAAATAAGTTGAAGGAGATTATGAGCGATTTAAGCTCTAGTATTGGAGAGGAAAATGCTTTTGTTCGTAAAAGCGAAGATAAGAAGATTCTTATTGTTGTTTTTACTTCTAATAAAGGGCTTTGTGGACCGTTCAATACACATGTTATCAAAAAAAGTGTTAAGTTGATTGAGGAAAAATATGGCGCTCAACATGCTAAAGGAAATGTGCATATAATATCGTTTGGTAAGAAAAGTTCTGATTATTTTGAAAAAAATAAGTATCCTTTTGATGGTAGAAAAGATAAGGTTTTTGATAATATTACTTTTCAAGAAGTCTCTTCTGTTGCAGAAGATATTATGAAGAGTTTTGTAGAAGGAACTTACGATAGGGTAGAAATTGTTTATAATAAATTTGTTAATGCAGCATCACAAATTGTTGTTGTAGAAAATTATCTGCCACTAGAATCTGCCGAAAGTACTTCTTCAATACAAGCTGATTATATTTTTGAGCCAAGTAAAAAGGAGATTGTTACTGAACTTATTCCTAAAACGCTTAAAGTGCAGCTTTATAAGTCGATTTTGGATTCTAATGCAGCTGAGAATGGTGCCCGTATGACAGCAATGCATATGGCTACCGATAATGCTACTCAAATGATTAAGGATCTCCAATTATCTTACAATAAAGCTCGTCAAGAAGCTATTACTAATGAAATACTTGAGGTTGTTTCAGGTGCTGAGGCACTTAATGGATAATCTGTTTAAAGTTGATATATAAAAAAAAGGACGAATTATTTTCGTCCTTTTTTTATACCAATTAAACACCAAAATACCTGATAAATTCTGTATCTTTTTCCGTTTTTCTTCACTTAAAATTTCAACCGTAGCTATGGCTATGCTTAAAATTTGAAGATTGAAAAACAAAAAAATATTTTGAATTTAATTGGTATTATTTGTTTTCAATTTCTTTCTCTAATAAAGCATACCATTTTTTACCATACTTGCGAATTAACGGATCTTTTAAAAATTTATATAGCGGAACACCTAATTGTTTACCTAGTGTACAAGCGTCGCTACAAACGTCCCATTTATGGTAATTTACTGCTTCATAATCGGTATGTTTGGTTATCCGAATCGGGTAAAGGTGACATGAGATAGGTTTTTGAAAATCTATCTTTTTATCTTCGTAAGCCTTTTCTATACCACATGAAGCAACTCCATTGTTGTCGAAAATTGTAAAAGCACACTCTTCACCATTAATTAAAGGTGTAACAATGTCTCCTTCAAAGTCGTACTCAAAAACACCTGTCTTTTTTATTGCTTCTCTTCCTTCTTCGGTAATATAGGGTAGTATTTCATCAATGTAGTCCTCTAAATACGAAACCTCTTCAAGCTCTAAAGGAGCCCCGGCATCGCCTGCAACACAGCATTCGCCTTTGCATTTACTGATATTACACACAAATTTTACTTCTGCTAAATCATCGGAGACTATTGTGTTTTCTATTACAATCATATTAATATTTTAAAAAAATTATGTGGGTATTATGGGTGACTACTAATTAGAGCCTGTCTATAAAGTCAAGTGTTTGGTTCAGAATAACGAAGAGAGTGGATATTATTGACAAGCACTAATTAGTTTTTCCAAAAGGCCGGTGAAAAAAGAATAAGAACAGTGAACAACTCCAGACGTCCTAACAACATTAAAAATGATAAAAACCATTTCCCTACATCCGGGATATCTGAATAGTTGCAAATTGGTCCAACAGATCCTAATCCCGGACCTATATTCCCTAAACTTGCCGCTACGGCTCCTATCGATGTTTGATAATCAAGTCCTATTACCGACATTATTATTATACTTATTGCAAAAATAAAAAAGTAAAGAATAACAAATGCCAGAATATTGAAAATAATATTTTTTGGAACAGCTATATCGTTTAAACGAACCGGTATAATAGCATTAGGATGAACAAGACGCTTTAATTCAAGAAAACTGTTTTTTATGATAAGTAATTGACGTATTACTTTTATTCCTCCTCCTGTTGATCCGGCATTACCACCAATAAACATTAGAAGGAAAATTAGCATCCAAAGGTAATTGGGCCATAATAAGTAATTGTCGGTAACAAAACCTGTGGTGGTGACTATTGAAACTACCTGAAACAAGGAGTTTCTGACGGACGCTTCTATTTCTGTACCTGTGTTTAGTATTAAAACAGTTGCTATTATAGCCGAAAAAACTAATATAATTAGCATGTAATACCTGTATTCCTCATTTTTTATAGTCTCTTTTAGGTTTCCATGAAGTGCTAAATAGTGAAGTGTAAAATTAGTTCCGGCTAGAATCATAAATACAATAATAACATATTGGATATATGGAGAGTAGTCTGCTACAGAGGCGTTCTGGGTTGAGAATCCTCCTGTTGCTATTGTTCCAAAAGCGTGACATAAACCATCAAATAAATCCATGCCGCCAAACATTAATAAAGCGGTTTCTATAAAAGTTAGTAGAACATAAATTCCCCACAATCTTTTAGCGGTAGCTGCAATACGAGGGTGTAATTTGTCTGGTGTTGGTCCCGGTACTTCCGCAACAAATAGCGACATACCGCCAATTCCAAATATTGGTAGTATTGCTAACGATAATACAATAATCCCCATCCCGCCAATCCAGTGTGTCATGCTGCGCCAGAATAGTATCCCTTTAGGAACTATTTCAATATCATTTAAGATTGACGATCCTGTAGTGGTGAATCCGGATATTGTTTCAAAAAAAGCATCTGTAATTGTTGGTGTAGTGCTGCTTAAATAAAGTGGCAAAGCTCCAAAAATAGATATTATTATCCAGCTAAAAGTAACAATTACAAAACCCTCTTTTTTTGTTAAAGAACTGCTGGCATTACGAAAAGCAAAGAAAATTATTAATCCTGTTGCTATAGTGATTAGCCCTGAAATTATTAGAGGCCAAAACCCCTTGTCTGATTCGAAAAGATGTATTGTAGAATAATCGGGAGTGGCAAAATATATTGAAAACGGTAACGATAGAAGGATAAAAAGACCTTCTATAGAGAGTAATATCCCAATAATTTTTGCGATGATAGAGTAATTAATTTTGTTTTGGCGCATATCAAGTATTAAACAAAAAGTGTTTTTATTTTTTTATTTGCCTTAGGTAGAGCGAAAACAACTACTTTATCGTTGGCATTAATTTGTAAATCACCGGTTGCTATAAAGCTTTTGTTACCGCGTATAATACCGCCAATAATAGCACCATCCGGTATTTTTAGTTTGCGTATTGGTTTTTTTGTTGCCTGAGATTTTTCTTTTACAATAAACTCTAATGCTTCGGCAGCTATTCCGCTTAAACATTTAACCTCAGATACTTTCTCGTCTAATGTAAAGCGAACTATATAACTCGCTGTAATCAGTTTTTTATTTATGATAGTATCGATACCTATATTTTTAGAAATATCGAAATAATCTACATTTTCGATTGATGGAATTACTTTTGGTACTCCATATTCTTTTGCCAAAAGACAGTTAAAAATATTTGTTTCCGAACTATTAGTAACAGCAATAAAGGCGTCTATATTTCTAATACCTTCGTTTTCTAATAAATTCACATCGCGCGAATCGCCATTAATAATCAATGTGTTACGGATATTCTCTGTAAGGCGTTCGCAACGCTCTTTATCGATGTCAATTAATTTTACATTAACCTTTTTTTCTAACTCGCGCGCAGTTTTTCGTCCAATACGACCACCGCCAATAATCATAACATTTTTAATGTCGATTTTTGTTTTTCCCCCAAGTTTATTGATGTTTTTTATGCCATTTGGTTTGGTTATAACATATGACAAATCACCCACTTCAAAATGGTCTTCACCGGAAGGTATGATTGTTTTTCCTCTGCGATAAATTGCAATACAACGAAAATCTAATATTGGATATTCTTGTGCTATTTGCGATAAGGTTTTTCCTATTACTAAAGCATTTTGTTCAAGACGAATCAAGTATAAAGAGAGCTTCCCTTCTGAGAAATCAATTATTTCTGTAGCAGTGCTTTGCGATAAAAGTTTTAGAATTTTTTTTGCAGCTATTCGCTCAGGACAAACAAGAGCGTCTATACCCATCTCTTGAAAATGTTTTTCGTTGGCAGGGGTGAGGTATTCGACATTATTTATTCTTGCAATAGTTCGTTTTGCCCCAAGCTGTTTTCCTAACATACACGTTACAAGATTCACCTCTTCGTTGTGTACAACAGAGATTAATAAATCAGCTTTGTTTACTTTTGCTTGTTCTAATACCTTTATTGATGTAGAGTTTCCTGTTATGGTCATTACATCAGTATGTGAACTTAACATCTCTAATAGTTCAGAGTGAGGATCAACAATAGTTATGTCATGGTCTTCCGACTCAAGCATTTCTGCTAAGTGAAATCCAACTTCTCCGTCTCCTGCAATAACAATATTCATTATTTGCGTGTTAAATTATTTTTCGGCTGCGAAATAAATCAATAAAAACATTAAAAACAAGTACTTATTGTGAGTGGAATTTGTTTTTAATTTCATCTGCGAAAACATAAAGGTACTAAATATTAGTATAATTAATGGTTAAGGATAAAAATTAGAGTATTAGCTCTGTTTTTTTATAGAAATTCAAATTTATTCCAATCCGGCCCTACATTGAATTTCTCTCTGAATTCGGTTAAATCTTTGTACGAAAGTGTTTTTGTAACATAATCTTCTTTGTTTTCCTGAATTGCAGCAATAGGAAATCCTTTTGCGTTAATTATTTGCGAATCTCCGGAATAGGGTAAATTATTTCCGTCGGAACCTATTCTGTTAACGCCAATAGCGTATGCTTGATTCTCTATGGCGCGTGCAGTAAGCAGGGTTTTCCATGCATGTGCTCTGCTTTGTGGCCAATTTGCTACATAAATAAGTAGGTCGTATTCGTAATTTCCATCGTAATATCTGTTTTTGCTCCATACCGGGAAACGTAGGTCATAGCATATTAAAGGACGTATTTTCCAGCCTTTAAGGTTTACTGTTAATTGCTCTGTTCCGGCAGTAAAATGGTTGTGTTCTCCTCCCATACGGAAAAGATGCTGTTTGTCGTAAGTAAGGAAAAATCCATTCGGCTGCATCCACACCAGTCTGTTGTAGTAATTATTTTTTTCTTTGGCAATAAAGCTACCGGTAATAATACATTCATGTTTTTTTGCCTGCTCTTTCATCCACAGAAAAGTAATTCCTTTACTTTTTTCTGCTACATCTTTAGGCTCAGTAACAAAACCTGTATTAAACATTTCCGGCAAAATAATTAAATCCGATTTCTCTTTTAAGGCATCTAATTTTTTTGAAAAATTAGCGAGGTTTTTTCCTACATCTTGCCAAATTAAATCCGATTGAAATACTGTAACTGTTATATCTTGCATAATATCTCTGCTGCTTTATTTATTGTCTCTTCGGTTTTTGCAAAACAAAAACGTAAAAGTTTATTGTCGTTTTTTTTATGATAAAAAGGCGATATAGGTACTGATGCTATTCCATATTCTTTTACAAGATGAGTAGCAAAATTAATCTCTTTTTCATTTGAAATATTAGAATAATCGAGTACCTGAAAGTATGTTCCCTCTGATTTAATTGGTTTAAAACGGCTGTTTTTTATTTTATTTAAAAAGTAATCTCTTTTATCTTGATAAAAAGATCCTAAGCTTAAATAATTCTCTCTTTTATTTAAAAAGTCGGCTATAGCATTTTGTACCGGCGTATTTACTGCAAATACTACAAACTGATGTAGTTTTCTGAATTCGTCCATTAATTTTTCGGGTGCTAATGCAAAGCCTGTTTTCCATCCTGTGGCATGAAATGTTTTTCCGAAAGAGCCTATAATAAAAGTTCGTGATGCCAGCTCTTTAAAACGCGCAGCACTATGGTGTGTATTGTTATCGAAAACTAAATGTTCATATACTTCGTCGCTAATAATAATGATATCGGTGTTTCGTGTAATAGATTCAAGCTTTTTCATATCATCGGCACTTAAAATAGATCCTGTAGGATTATGTGGCGTGTTGATGATAATCATACGCGTTTTATTGTTAATGAGTTTTTCTACCTGATCCCAATTAATACGATAATTCGGTAGCGATAGAGTAGAATATTTAACAATTCCGCCGTTTATAGCAACAACAGGAGCGTAAGAGTCGTATGCGGGTTCAAAGATAATCACTTCATCGTTTTGGCGAATAAATGCCGATATAGCAGTATATAATGCTTGTGTTGCGCCGGCAGTTATTGTAATTTCCTTATCGGGATTGTATTTAGCGCCGTGATTATACTCAAACATTTTGCTTATATTTTCGCGTAAGCGTAGCACGCCAGGCATTGGAGCATATTGATTGTAGTTGTTAGAAATATAATAATCAACACGATTTTTTAGTTCTGTAGAAATAGGAAAATTGGGGAACCCTTGCGATAAGTTTATAGCGTTATGCTTTTCAGACATTTGCGACATGATTGCGAAAATTGATGTCTCTGTATTTCCTAATTTATGTTGTGCTTTTATAGAATCCATGTATTTTTTTTATAAACTGTGTTATACCAAAAATAATTCAATTTTTATATCGGTTATTTTAAACGTATTTGGTGTTATTACCGAATTAGGCGTAAAAGTAGAAAAAAACATAATATGTCATAGTTTTCGGTTGTTTAATTGGTATTATATATTGATTTGAATTTATTGCGTGTTGTTGGTGCATAAAGTTTTATGTGGTATTATGATAAGTGTGTTGCGTCGTATTGTGTTGTGCATAAAAATTTACGGAAACGTTTTCATGATTTTTGGTTACTTAACACTACTAAAATGTGTATTTTTGCATTAACATATT
>JAYEOD010000156.1:0-3852 GCA_034722575.1 Bacteroidota bacterium
TTCTGTATCTCTTATCATTAATATAAGAGAGAAACGACACTATAAAGAGTATTGACAAAATATAATATAAATACGATGGAATAGGAACAGAATCTCCTTGTGCATACGAATGCAAACCCGAAAGATAATAATTTACTCCAAAGTATGTCATAAGAACAGAAAAATATGCTAAAATAGAAGCGAAATTGAATGAGAACTTACCCTTAAATCCCGGAATATAGCGCATATGAATAACAAAAGCATAAACTAAAATTGTAATTAACGACCATGTCTCTTTTGGATCCCAACCCCAATAGCGCCCCCACGACTCGTTTGCCCATATGCCACCTAAAAAAGTGCCAATAGTTAAAAGATATAAGCCTATAATTAATGTCATTTCATTAACATAGGTAAGTTCAGCTATTTTTTTATTTAATGTTAGTATATTCTTTTTTGTTTTAAACAGATTAAGAATTAAATTTAAAAATCCCAACAAAAATCCTAATGCTAAAAATCCATAGCTGGCCGTTATAACCGATACATGTATTGTTAACCAATACGATTTTAATACAGGAACAAGATTTGTTATTTGTGGATCCATCCAACTTAAATGCGCTACCATTAATATTATTGAAGTAAGAATTGCCGTTGCAGCCAAAGTTATAGGAGAATTTTTTGCAAAGATAACCCCTGCCAACATAGTAGCAAATCCGATGTAAATCATCGATTCATAACCATTACTCCATGGTGCATGTCCCGAAATATGCCATCGCATAGCAATGCCGATAATATGAACAACAAACAACAACAGAATAAAAAACCCGGAAATTAAAATAGGCCATCTCAACTTTTTATCAGATAATAATTTTACAAACAGTAAAACCAGAAGAATAAAACCTATCATCCCATAGTATTTTGCAATAGAGAGAAAAATATTCCAGTTATTATATTTTATCTCCAGATTTATTTTCGATTGCGATGGAAGAATATCATCTCCATATTTTATCTGGTAATCATAAATATCATCTAAAAACTTATCCGTTCTTGAATAATCATCGCTTTTTACAGACTGTTTTAAAGCCATTATGTATTGCGTTATAACACTTTTTACAAATAGCGAATCGTCACCGGAAATGGCAATATTATCTTCGGCAGTGTACCACGATTGCGCTTTGTTATTAGGCTCAGGAAACAGTTTCAAAAATCCTCGTCGCAAAACAGTGTAAAAAATATTGAGTCTTTCATCAACTTTAATTATCTCCTTATCAAAAGTACTCCTCTCCGATGGCTTTTTTACATATGCTGCTTCAACATCATTACGTAACTTATAAGAGCCATTACGGGTAACAAAATCGTTAAAACAGGCTAATTTACCTTTAATGTTAAGCACCTCTTTTACTTTGTCATGTCCAACTTTTATAATTGGAGTATTACTCCACTTTTGTGGATTTATAATAATTTCTAAAAAAATTTGATCGGCATTAAGTCCCTTAAAACTCGATTTGCGCGAAATTTTTCTAATAACCTCACTGGTTAGGGTGTTCATAGGTTCAATACGTCCCTGTTGATCCTGCACCAATATAGCGCCGAATTTTGCAGCATGCTTTTTCGATACATACTCGTTATTGCTTTTTGCAGAAGCAGAAAGGGTTAAAAATCCAATAAACAGTAGAATAACAGCAGATTTTTCTATGTTCATCTCTTTTACTTTTTTGGCAAGAAAATGCAAACGACTATTTTTATTAAATATCGAAAGAAGCATACCTAATATCATTAAAAAATAACCTATATAAGTCAATACAGTTCCTCCTGTATCGTTATTTACTGATAGTATAGTACCTTTTTCGTCGGTATCGTACGAAGATTGGTAGAATCTGTAGCCTTTGTGTTTTAACACATTATTCATAAAAATTTTTCTACTCTCGTTTATTCCCGCTTCTTTATCAATTAAGGTAACTCTACTTTCGTATGATGAAGGGCTATTAGAACCGGCATATCTGTCTAAAACAAAATCATCCAATCTAATTGAAAAGGGTAAAACAGTTGCTTTAGAGCCGTAAGAGATACTAATATCAACACCATTTATTTTTGTTGTGGCCGCCTCTCCCACTCTTCCTTTAGTTCCTTTTACACTAACGGTGTGATGCGAATCGCCATCCGAAATATCGAAATTATAAACATCAGAATAGCGTGCCTCTTTTGCAGATGCAGATTGCAGTTGAATTTCTGCTGAAGCATAATAACCCCTGTAGCTTATTTGAACTCCATTGCTGATTTTATATAATTTGCCCGACTCAAAAACATATTGCTTATTGGCAGGATAATCCTTTGGTCCGTCTTTATCAACAATCTCTATCTCCTCTATTGAAGAGATAAATAGACTGTCGTTTCTAACAAAAAAATTTATTGACGCCTCCTCAGCCTCACCAAAACTCACTACTGTTCCCTCTACATTTTTTGAGGTATTGGCTTTAAGATAATTAATTTTAGAACCACCATCTAAAGAAAATACTTTAAAAAGTAAAATCTCACTTCCATTATCAGTCTCCACAAGTTTTTCGTAAGCATTGGGAATAAAATCTTTTAAAATAACAGTAATTTTTTTATCACCAATTTTAAAACTATCGTCATATTTTTCGTTTATACCGGCAAAAAACGAGACTTTTTCATCATTAATAATAGTGTTTTCTTTGTCAGATAATTTTATTTTAAGATAGGTGTCGTATGATAATATTTTATTTACGCTTTCGTTTTCACGGATGCGCATAGATCCCTCGTCGCCAAAATAGCGTGTTACGCCAGCCCCAATAACCATAAATACAAACGCTAGGTGGAAAATTATAATCGTAATCTTTTTAACTCGAAACATCTTATAATAAAAAAAACTGCCAATAAGATTCAAAGATATAATAAGCAATAATAAATCGAACCACCAAGCATTATATACTGTGGCTCTTGATACTATGACTCCATAATCGTTTTCGATAAAAGTTGCAACGGCAAGACTAATTACAAAAATAAAAAACAAAATTCCCATTAAACGCATAGAAAACAGGAAACTCAATATTCTCTTTATCATATCAATATACTTTTATTTATTCATAGCAATAATAACGAATAAATTTTAAAATAATCTTATAAAATCAAAAGAAAATATAAGTAAAAAGAATGAAATGAGTAATAATTGTATAATATTCAACCTCAACCTCCTCCTTGTCCTCCGAAGTGAAAGCGAAGGAGGAAAGTTTAATCGTAAAATGTTAATTAGAGTCTGTCTATAAACTCAAGTGTTTGGTTCAGAATATTCGCTGTCGAGGCTTTCGCGGTCTTGAAAATCAGAGGTTTACTGTAGTAAATGACTGTTTTTTAAGACAAGAATAACGAAGAGAGCTGACATTATGGACAAACACTAATTAATCGCAATCCAGACTCTTATTATACATATGCATAGCTCTGCGGCTCATTCCCATATTAGAAAAACCTCCATCGTGATACAGATTTTGCATTGTTACTTTTTTAGTGAAATCTGAAAAAAGAGTAATGCAATAATTTGCTAACTCTTCGGCAGTAGCATTGCCTAATGGCGACATTCTTTCTGTAAAATCCATCAATCCATCAAAGCCTTTTATTCCCTTACCGGCAGTAGTTGGTGTTGGCGATTGTGATATTGTGTTTATCCTAACTCTTTTTTCGCGCCCGTAAATATATCCAAAGCTACGTGCTATCGACTCTAGCATTGCTTTGGCATCAGCCATATCATTATATTCATACAGTGTGCGCTGTGCTGCAACATAAGAAAGCCCAACAATAGAACCCCATTCATTTAGGGCATCCATTTTTTTAGCTACTTGAATAACTTTATGAAACGATACG